>JAJRXO010000459.1 GCA_024276255.1 Chloroflexota bacterium
AGCCTTTTTGCTGGCCGCAATTGCTGCCCAGGCGCCGAGCGACGTGGTGCATCCCATTTTGCGGCACCTGGGCACTATGCGACACCCGCACGGCTATGCGGCTTTAAGTGTGCTCGCCCATTTGCTGCCGTCCGAGCTACAAGCCATCGCCCGTCGACAGATGCGCAAATTACGTATGGCCGGCGTCAGCATCGACGAAAGCCTGGTTTTTCGTTGCCTGTGGTCGCCTGTGTCGGCCGGCGGGCAGAGCATGGTATGGTTTATCCGCCAGCAGCCACAAGCCACCACCGCTCAACTCTTGATTGCTGTCTTGCACAACAAAGCCGGCGTCCTGCATGTCGAAGCCAATCCCGAAGTGCCCCTGGACGAGCTGCCCTATCCTGCCCCGGCCGGCCACGAACATCATCTCCGTGTGCATGGAGCTACCGCAGAACTGTACCTGGCTGAACTCACCCCCGCCCAGGGACTGGACATGCTGGCGCAGGCCCTGCATCCGCAGGCAGAAATCGATCTACCCTGGCCCGAGGAACTGGTGGTGTACGGACACTGGCTATGGGCGCTGCCACAATACGAAGCTGCTGCACCCGCCTGGCCGGCCCTGCCGGCAGCGGCTGCCACCGTCACTGCCGACGATGTGGAGGAGCTATTGACACATCATGCGTGCAAGGCCTGGACATGGACATTGCCCTGGGACGAAGCCACCTGGCAGAAGCTGGGGCCCGAAGACGCCCTGCAACGCGGCAGCGCCGCCCATCAGGCTGCCCAGCGGCTGCTGGTCCAGGATGATGTAGCAACGTCACTTCAACAACGTCTACAACAACAGGCTCTGTGGCTGACCCTGGTCAATCAGCAGAAACTGGCCGCCATCGCGCTGGCCTGTGCTGAGGCCGTCAGACAGGGGGATATCGATCACCCCTTTGTGGTTCATTTTGCCTGGCGTAGTCTCCTCACGGCTGCCGCCGATCGGGCAGCCCGCACTGCTCTTCGTTTAATCAAATGAATGCATCCAACCCCCATCTCTATCCCGTGATCCTGGCCGGCGGCGTGGGCAGTCGTCTGTGGCCACGCAGCCGTAAAAACTCGCCCAAACAGTTTCTCGATCTCACCGGTACCGGCCGATCGATGCTGCAGGAAGCGTTCGAGCGTGTGCAGTCTCTCACGGCCGTGGATCATATCTATGTGATCACCAACGCCGAATACGTGGACGTGGTACAAGCCCAGCTACCGGCGCTCCCCGCTGCCAACATCGTGGGCGAGCCCGTGGCCCGCGGCTCGGCCGCGGCCATCGGCCTGGCAGCCATCCATCTCCAGCAGCGAGACCCTGAAGCCGTGATGGCTGTGCTCACCGCCGATCATCTGATTCGAAAACCCGAGGCCTTGCGGCAGGTGTTGGTAGCGGGCGCGGAACTGGCGCAGACGCACACGCTGATCACCCTGGGCATTGAGCCCGCGTATGCCGAAACCGGCTATGGTTACATTGAAATGGGCGAATTACTGGGCGAATACAACCACCGTGTCGCCCGCCGCGTGGTTCGTTTGCGCGAGAAACCGGATGCCGAAACCGCCCGACAATATCTGCAGGCAGGTAATTATGTGTGGAACAGTGGCATGTTCATCTGGCGCGTCGATGCCATCATGGCCGAGTTTGCCCGCCAGATGCCGGAACTGCACACAGCGCTACAGCATCTGGCGCAGGCCCTGCACACACCGCGAGCGAGCGCAGCATTCGAACGCTGGTGGATGCCCCTGCAGGGGAATCCCTCTATCGATTACGGAGTGATGGAGGGCGCTCACTCGGTGGCTGTATTCCCCGTCGATCTGGGCTGGAACGATATCGGTTCGTGGGCGGCGTTGTTAGAGGTGCTGCCCAAAGACGCAGACGGCAATGTGGCACACGCCCAACATTTGCATTATGATAGTGCCAACATCCTGGTGTTCAGCGAAAATCGCACGATCGCCACCATCGGCCTGCGTGACATGATCATTGTCGATACAGACGATGTGGTCCTGGTCATGCCGGCGGAGAGGGCGCAGGATGTGAAACAACTGCTGAATGAATTCAAAAAACGTGATCTCATGCATTTTTTGCACTGATACCCCGCCTACCTGTACACGGCAGGCAAGAGGATAATATCCATGAACAAGTCTGAAAATCGTTTACCGCTGATACTCGCTATAATCGGATTGTTGATCGTCTTTCTCTGCGCACTCATCGTGGTCGGCGGATTGGTCATCGCCGGCATCCAGAGCAACAATACCGCTGTGGATTCCGACCAGCCTTCTTTCGTGCCCCCCACGGTCGAACTGGCACTTCCCACCCCGGAACCTCCCGCCACCCCCGTAGCGCCGCCCGTTAGCGATTCGGGCGTGGACATCGAAACGCAGATTTATCGCAGCGTGTACGAACGCGCCAATCCCAGTGTCGTGTCGGTGCGCATCATCACCGAGGAAATCCTCCAGCAATTGCCGGAGACCGAAATTCACCCCTACTATTTCAGCTCGGGTGAGGGTTCCGGGTTCGTCATCGATAAAGAAGGATATATCGTCACCAATCGGCATGTGGTCGTGGACGCCAGCAGCGTTGTGGTGCAGTTCTACGACGGCTTCCTGGCGCCTGCCGAGGTAATCGGCATGGATCGCGACACCGATCTGGCCGTACTGAAGGTGGATCCCCGCGGGCTGAATTTACAACCGGTCGCGTTTGGCAGTGTTGACAACCTGCATGTGGGTGACCGCATCATTGTGATCGGCAATCCCTTTGGCAATACCAATACCCTGACCACGGGCATTGTCTCGGCGCTGGGCCGGCAGATGGAACTGCCCGACACCCAGTTCCTGCTGCCGGAAGTCATCCAGACCGACGCTGCCATCAATCCCGGCAACAGCGGCGGCCCCATGCTGAATGAACGGGGCGAAGTCGTGGGCGTGGCCTTCATGCTGCAATCAGCTACGCGCTCCAACGCTGGCAT
>JAJRXO010000460.1 GCA_024276255.1 Chloroflexota bacterium
CCGCACCGTGGCCTGTTCATGACTTTGCGCCAGCACTGCCACATGCAGGCCATATTGCACTCCCTCATCACCCGGATTCCCCGTGCCCAGGGCCTGCCCAGGCGCCACCTCCACCCCATACAGGTCTGCGTAAGGCCGACCGTCCGGCCAACTGATCGGGGTTGTGTACGATGTGCGGGCCGGGATCACGGCGCTGGCATCCCAATCATGTAAATATAGCAGCGAGCCCGATCCAGGATAGAAAAAGCCCGGCGTGTAATTCAGCGCATCATGGAAAGCCGGAACTGGCGGCCGGGGCGGCCACGACTTACTCTCCAGCGGGGTTTCACTCCACGACTGGGTGTCAAAATCCCAGCCCAGCCGCGCAGTCCATGGCAACGTGGGCAACAGGCCGAAACCGGCGTCGCCGGGCATTACGCGGCCGCTCAGGGGCACTCCCACCCACGCATCCTGATAAGCAGACGATGTGGTATCAAAACGCTGCGGCCAGAAATTCGCATCCACGACCAGCAATCCATATTTGGGACCATAGCTGGGTGGCGCCGCCAGATCGCTCAGCATCTCGCCATCGAATGGCTGACTGAGATCCCGATAGCTGATGATCAGGGCAGGCGTGCTCGCCGGCAGGCGATTCACCTTGCTCTCGTGAAGAGCCTCATCCTGATACACGATCTGATACGGATCCTCCAGCGCCTGATCAAAGCCATTCGCATCGCGCCACTCGGCCAGATAATAATGATCGCTGCGCTTCACAAACGGCGTCGACACCCACCCCTCATTGTGCCAGTCGCTGACCACTGATTCCAGGGCATCGCTGTACAAATTGCCATTCTCATCATCGAGCGAAAGGTTGTCCACCCACCAGCCAGGTTCGGTGGCAAAGCGATCACTCACATAGCGCAAGCGCAGCCAGATGAGCTGGTGTTGATAGCTGCTAAGATCAAAAAGCAGCCGGGCCTGCCCCTTGCCGGTCAGCCCCCATCCCTGATTCAGGCCATGCGGATTATCCTGTGTGAGATAGCCCTCGCTGTCGGGCAACGTAACCCACGTCACTCCCCCATCGACCGATACCTCAACATAGCCATAATCCCAACCGCTTTCCAGCTCCCACACGGCGTCGAACGAAAACACCGGCCGGGCCCCTGCCTCCCGCAAATCGAACTGACGCCAAATGCGATGATCCAGGTTATTCTCGGAGCCCGACCACCAACCACCGCCACTGCCGGCGCGGTTCTGCACCTCCACCTCCTTGGGAGGCAGGCGGATGATCAGGCCATCGACCGTATCTGCGGGTTTCTCCCTCAGGCGGCCCAGCACCACCTCCTGCGCCGGGTCATCGTAGTCAATGATTAAGGGATCCTTCCAACCCAGCAACCAGTCCTGCCACAGATTATGGCCGCTGGGTCGGGCGCCGCCGAGCGGGCCACCCCATACGCCCGCTGACAGTGATCCCCAGAAACCGTTCGAGTTCATGCCATCCAGCGTCGCCAGATCAGGCAATCCCAGATAATGCTCGAAGGTCTCTA
>JAJRXO010000461.1 GCA_024276255.1 Chloroflexota bacterium
CCTGACCATCGGGCATTAGACCCCGACTGCGAAAGAGGTATGTCATGAAAAAGATCACTGTGCTCGGCGCCGGTTATGTCGGTTTGGTGACCGCAACCTGCTTCGCCGACCTGGGCAACCGTGTGGTGTGCCTGGACATTGACGAAAACAAAATCAGCGGTTTGCAACAGGGCGATGTGCCCATTTACGAACCAGGGCTGACCGAGCTGTTGCATCGCAACATGCAGGCCAATCGGCTCTCGTTCACCACGTCGTATCCCCAGGCCCTGAAAGAAGCCGAATTCGTGTTCATCGCCGTGGGCACACCCTCCGGTGTAAGCGGGGAGGCGGATCTGCAGTATGTACGCATGGCTGCAGAGAGCATCGCCGAAGCGATGGAACATTCCCTGATCATCATCAACAAATCCACCGTACCGGTGGGCACCGGCGACTGGGTGGCTGATATCATCACCAAAAAACAGAGCAACCCCATCCCCTTCTGGGTGGTGTCGAATCCGGAATTCCTGCGCGAGGGCTCGGCCATCCATGATTTCATGAATCCCGACCGCGTGGTATTGGGTTCGATGCACCGCGAGGCAGCCGAAAAGGTGGCGCAACTGCACCTGCCCCTGCGGACCACCATTCAAATCACCGATCTGCGTACGGCCGAGATGATCAAATACGCCTCAAACGCGTTTTTGGCCACGCGCATCAGCTTTATCAATGAGATCGCCACCATTTGCGAACGCCTGGGCGCGGACGTCAAGGAGGTGGCCGTGGGCATGGGCTACGACAAGCGCATTGGCCCCTACTTCCTCGATGCCGGCCTGGGCTTTGGCGGCTCCTGTTTCCCCAAAGATGTACGCGCCCTCGAGCACATGGCCCTGGTGCATGGAGCGCACCCGGCCCTGCTACGGGCCGTGCTCGACATCAATCAACATCAGCGCCATCAGGTCATCGTCAAGCTACGCGGGGCGCTGAATGGCCTCAACGAGCATACAGTAGCCCTGCTGGGGCTCTCGTTCAAGCCCAATACCGATGACATGCGGGAAGCGCCTGCGCTTGACATCGCCCGTCAGCTGGTACGCGAGGGAGCGCGGGTGAAAGCCTACGATCCCGTGGCCATGGAAGCGGCCCGCAGCCTCCTGCCTGACGTCGAACTGACCGACACCGCCTACGATGCCGCGACGGACGCCGACGCCCTGGTGTTGGTGACTGAGTGGAATGAATTCCGGCATCTCGACATGAAACGCATCAAGGCCGACATGGCCGGAAATGTGCTCATCGACGGTCGCAACATCTGGGACCCCGAGCACATGGCCGAACTGGGCTTCCAATACCTCGGCGTAGGCCGGGGCATGAATCCCATCAACGGCTTCTGATGGCCTGAGCTGCGGGAGATCACACATGCTGATCTCCCGCTTTTATTGCATCCCAGTAACAGGAGTGACCTGTGCTACGCACCGGTATCGATCTCGTAGAAATCGAACGCATTGCCACAGCCCTGGAACAACACGGCGATCGTTTCTTGCAGCGGGTGTACACCCCACGCGAGATCGCTGCCTATCGTTCGCAACCGGCCAGTCTGGCCGTGCGCTGGGCCGCCAAGGAGGCCGTGGCCAAGGTGCTGGGCTGCGGTATCGGCGATGTGGCCTGGCGAGAAATCGAAATACTCAGCGACGAGCGGGGAGCGCCACAGCTCCTCCTGCACGGCAACGCTGCCCAGAGGGCGGCTGAACTGGCATTGCATGAATGGGCGATCAGCCTCTCGCACACACGCAATCATGCCATTGCCCTGGTGGTGGCCCAGTAGGAGCCGGGACTGACGACAACGCGGAAGTGGGGAAAAATTAAACGCGGACGATCCCTCAGTCAATCCTGATTTATGCTATAATGATAATTTGAAATGATGCGGCAAAGCATCGCCATCATCATCCCTCCATCAGGACCATTATGATACGAAACCTACTGCAAAAAGTCGTTGGCGATCCCAACGAAAAAGAACTTAAAAAAATTGAGCCCATTGTGGCGCAGATCAATGATCTGTCCTCGGAGATCGCGGCCCTGAGCGATGCCGAATTACGGGCTGAGACGGATAAGTTTCGAAAGATCATCAAAAGCGAAACTGCTGATCTACAGGAAGAGTACGAAAGCCTGCATGACGAACTACAAAGCACCACGGCCCCGCTGGAAATCGAGCGCTTACAGAGAGAGCTGGCCGAGGTAGAGAAAGAGCTGTTCGCGGTGGAGGGTGCGATCCTGGAACGCATCCTGCCCCGCGCTTTTGCGGTGGTACGCGAGGCGGCCACCCGCACCCTGGGGATGCGCCATTATGATGTGCAGCTGATCGGTGGTGTGGTCCTGCACAGAGGCAAGATCGCCGAGATGAAGACCGGCGAGGGCAAGACCCTCGTCGCCACCCTGCCCCTGTATCTCAACGCCCTCACGGGCCGCGGGGTGCATCTGGTAACGCCCAACGATTATCTGTCGAAACACGGTGTGCAATGGATGGGGCCGGTGTACTATTTCCTGGGGGTGAGTGCGGCTGTGATCCAGAGCGGCGCCGGCAGTCCCGATGATGCCTCATATCTCTTCGATCCGGAATTTCCCAGCGAAGACGACCGCTATCGCAACCTGCGCCCTATCACCCGCCGCCAGGCCTACGAGGCCGATATTACCTACGGCACCAACAACGAATTCGGCTTTGACTATCTGCGCGACAACATGGTCACCGACATCAGCCGTGTTTCGCAGCGGCCGCTCAACTTCGCCATCGTGGATGAGATCGATAACATCCTCATCGACGAAGCGCGCACGCCTCTGATCATCTCCGGTCAGGCTGAGGAATCGAGCGACTACTACCGCCGCTTCGCCCAATTGGTGCCGCGCCTGCGTCCTGAAACAGACTATACCGTCGATATAAAGGATCGCGTGGTCACCCTCACCGAAGAAGGTATGCTGAAGATAGAGCACTGGCTGGGGATCCCCGAGGGCAAGAGCCTGTATGATCCGGAATACGCGGAAATGGCTCCCTATCTGGACAACGCCCTGCGCGCCCACTTGCTGTTCAAACGCGATAAAGACTATGTGGTGCAAAACGGCGAGGTGATCATCGTCGATGAATTCACCGGTCGTCTCATGTATGGCCGCCGCTATTCCGAAGGCCTACATCAGTCCATCGAAGCCAAGGAAGGGGTGAAAGTACGCCGCGAAAACCTCACCATGGCCACCATCACCTTCCAGAACTTCTTCCGCATGTATCGCAAACTGGCAGGTATGACCGGTACGGCTGCCACCGAACGGGAAGAATTTCAGCGCATTTATAATCTGGAAGTCGTGGTGATCCCCACCAACGTACCTGTACGGCGCATCGATCATCCGGATCAGGTGTATCGCACACAAAAGGCCAAGTTCGACGCTGTGCTCAAAGAGATCGAAGAGGCGCATCGTCGCGGACAACCGCTGCTGGTGGGTACCAGCTCCATCGATACTTCCGAGTATCTATCGCGACTGCTCAAGCGCCGCGGCATCGAACACAACGTGCTGAACGCCAAAAACCACGAGCGAGAGGCGGTTATCATCGCCCAGGCCGGTCGTCCGGGCGCCGTGACCATCGCCACCAACATGGCCGGACGTGGCGTCGACATCCTCTTGGGCGGCAACGCCGAAAACCTGGCCCGCGACGAACTGCGCAAGCAAGGTTTCGAACTCAATCAGATCAAAGAACATGAATGGAACCTGGCCATCGAGCTGCTGCGGGCGGGCAAAGACCCCCATGAGGAAATCGATGCTCCCTGGCTGGACGTGCTGGTTGAAAATTGGCGCATCGCCCAGGCCGACGCCGAGAAAGTACGCTCCCTGGGCGGGCTGTATGTGATCGGCACCGAGCGCCACGAGGCGCGGCGTATCGATAACCAGTTGCGTGGCCGCGCCGGTCGCCAGGGTGATCCGGGCGTCTCACGCTTTTATGTTTCTCTGGAAGATGAACTGATGCGGCGCTTTGGCGGCACGCAGATTGCCAGCATCATGGAGCGCCTGGGCGTGGAAGATGACATGCCGATTGAAGCAGGTATGGTCAGTCGCGCCATTGAACAATCGCAAAGCCGTGTCGAAGGCTATAACTTCGATATGCGCAAGCACGTGCTGGAATACGACGATGTCGTAAACAAACAGCGCGAGATCATCTATGATGAACGCCGACGTATCCTCACCGAGCCCACACTGAAGCATCAGGCGCTGCGCATGATCGATGACTTCATCCAACGCCTGGTGGAGACCCACTGCAGCGGCTATATCGAAGACTGGGATCTGGATAGCCTGTACAACGCCCTGCGCCGGGTGATGCCCCTGCCCGTCACTGAAGTCCCGCGACTGTGGAAAGGCATGCGCAAGGGCGAATTGATAGAACGTTTTCGTCAACTGGCCCACGAGGCGTACGAAGAAAAAGAAAAACGGCTGGGCAGCGAGAAAATGCGTCAGTTAGAACGCCTGCTCATGCTACAGGTGGTGGACCGCCGCTGGGTGCGTCACCTCACCGATCTCGACATCCTGCGCGAGGGCATTGGCCTACAGGCCGTGGCCCAGCAGGATCCGCTGGTAGCTTACAAACGAGAAGCTTTCGCCATGTTTGGTGAACTGCTGCAGAGCATTGAAGAGGACATTGTCACCCGCATCTACCACGTCGATTTTGCCGAACCCGTGCGCCGTCAGCAGGTACGGGCCATTCACGCCAGCACCAGTGGCGGTGGCCGCCCTGCGCCCCAGCGTCGGGCCGGCCCCCGGCTGGGACGCAATGATCCCTGTTATTGTGGAAGCGGCAAGAAATACAAGGATTGCCATCTGAAAATCGATCGCGCCGGCGGCGGCGATGCTCAGCAAAAAACCCCCGTACCGGCCGGCGCCGCGGCCGCAGGCCCGGCCCGCAAGGGCAGGAAACGCAAGGGTAAAAAACGTCGTCGCTGAACACCGCCCATTGTCCGGGCGAAATCTTACCACTTTACTGTAAAAGAGGAGTAAGCTCTGAACGCACTAAAACTTTCCCACACCATCATCGATATCCTGGACGACAAACTGGCCGAAAACATTATCCTCCTGGATATCAGCAAGGCCGGATCGTCCTTTGCCGACTATTTTGTCATTGCCACCGCCACCAGCGATCGCCAAAGCCAGTCTCTGGTCGACGCCATGCTCGAGGATCTACGGCCCCGCAAGATCCGCCCCCTGCACATCGAAGGCGAAAAAGACTCGGGCTGGCAACTGGTTGATTTCGGCAACGTGATCGTGCACATCTTTTCACCCGAACAACGCGCCTTTTATCGCCTGGAAGACCTGTGGCACGAAGCGCAGGTGGTGGTACGCATGCAATAATCGCCAGTCGCTGATCCTCAGTCCGCAGTGCGTTTCCGGGAGCGCACCCGGCAAACGCCCTCTGCAGACAATCACCTAACCACCAATCAATTCCTGCCATGCACGACATTCAGCTGGAAGTGCGTCCCGCCCGAAAATCCGATATCGAGCGCATTCTACAATTGCAACAACAGGCCCGCCGCAGTTGTGTGCGCTTTGGCTATGAAGATCTCGACAAGATGATCGAGCGCGATTATTGCTACATAGCCGACACCGGACCGCTGCTGTGGGGTTTTATCGCCGCGGCTATCCAGCAAGCGGGCCTGGCGCAACTGCGCGGCCTGAGCCTGATCAACGGCTGGCGCAGCGAGGAGGGGATTCCGCAACTTTTGCAGCCGCTGGCGGCTGCCATGGCAGAAAAGGGTGTGCAGTTTTTGATGCATCTGAATCAGGAAGCCTGGCTGCTACCGGCCCTGATCCGTCAGGGTTTCGAAACTCACGATTCCATTGTCAATTTCGAGCGCAGGATCTCGTTGCGCCCCATGCTGCCCCGGCACGGACTGGAAAACGCCCAATTGCGCTACGTTCGTCCGCATGAGATCAGCGCCCTCACAGCTCTCGACAACCAGGCATTTGCCTGGCCCTGGCAGTTTTCCAGTGGGGATCTGGTGCAATTACTCATGAGCACCAGCCGCCTGGTGGTGATGGAGATGGAAGATTCGCTGGTGGGTTATGCCTGCACCGACGTACACGGCTATCGAGCTCACATTATCCGGCTGGCTGTACATCCGGCCTATCAGGGCCGTGGCATCGGGCGACATCTACTGGCCGACGCCCTGGATTTTGCCGCTCAGATCGGCGCCGAGACGATCTCGCTCAACACGCAGTGGCAAAATGCCGAATCGCAGCGACTGTATCTGGGCTTTGGCTTCCGCATGGTCGGACGCCGCGTGCCAGTGTTGATAAAAAGCCTGGATCGCTCATGATTGAGGCGGTATTGTTCGATGCGGGGGGGGTGCTGGTCACCGAGGGGACAAGTCGTACCCGGCTGGCTGAATTCGATCAGATGCTCGGCTGGGAAGAAGGCAGCATGCACCGGCGACTCTACAGCGGCCCCTGGTGGGAAGCAGTATCCACGGGAAAGATCAGCGTGGAAGCCTACTGGCAGGCAGCGGCCGCCGCGTGGCAGGCGCAGTTGCCATCCGATTTTAACGAATTTGCCGATAATTTTCATGCCCATCAACTGGATCTGGCCACCACCCACCTGGCCTGGCGGCTGCGCCCCTTTTATCGACTCGTGTTGCTCTCCAACGCCACCCCGCTGCTCACGCGCTTTTTACAGCACGAGAAGCGGCTGTACGGCCTGTTCGACATCATCATCATCAGCGCCCTGGAAGGCGTTCGCAAGCCAGACCCGGCCATCTTCGAACGCACATTGCAACGACTGCGCTTGCCCGCAGCCGCCTGTGTGTTCATCGACGACAAAGAACGCAATATCGCCCCGGCAGCGGCCCTGGGCATGCACACGGTGATACATCGCCACGCCCTGAGCACCGAGCGGGCGTTGCGCACCCTCGGCCTGCGTCTGGCGCCCACCCCGATCCGCTATCCCAGATAATCGCGCAATTTACGGCTGCGCAGGGGATGTCGTAATTTGCGCAGGGCTTTGGCCTCAATCTGGCGAATGCGTTCGCGCGTGACCCCGAATTCCTGCCCAACCTCTTCCAGGGTACGGCTGTTGCCATCCACAAGGCCAAAACGGAGTTCCAGCACGCGGCGCTCGCGATCGCTGAGCTCACCCAGGATCTCCTGCATCTGTTAGCGCAACAGCTGGTGTGAGGCCGCATCAGCCGGGGCCGGCAGGCTCTCGTCCTCGATAAAATCGCCCAGCGAACTGTTATCCTCGCTGCCCACGGGCATCTCCAGCGACATGGGCTCCTGGGCCACGCGGCGGATGCGCCGCACTTTGGCGGTAGCCCGTTTCAGGATGCGCTTTTGGTGGGGAGTCAGGGGCTGGCCATTCTTCAGGGCCTCGGCGATGGCTTCTTTTTCTTCAGGCGGATCAATGAGATCCATTTGAATAGCGATCTCCTCGGGCTTGGGATCGCGGCCCAACACCTGTGTGAGATCACGCTGCACCCGCACCAGGCGATTGATGCTTTCGACCATGTGTACGGGGATACGGATGGTGCGCGCCTGATCGGCAATGGCACGACTGATCGACTGCCGAATCCACCAGGTAGCGTATGTACTGAATTTGAAGCCCAATTCGTAATCGAATTTCTGCACTGCTCGCAATAGACCCAGATTGCCTTCCTGAATCAGGTCCAGAAAGTTCATGCCGCGACCGATGTAGCGCTTGGCAACGCTCACCACCAGGCGCAGATTGCTGCGGGTCAGCTCCTGTTGGGCGGCAATGCCCTCCTCGATCCGGGCGCGATAGTGTTCGGCCTCGTCTGGCGGCAGTTCCGCCAGCGCTTCAGCCACAGTTTTGTCCGGGCCCACGCGCTGCAACAATTCCTTCTCGGCTTCCTGCCCGCGGCGGATGCGTTTGGCGATTTCCACTTCCTGTTCAGCCGTGAGCAGAGGATGTCGGCCGATCTCGCGCAGATACTGACGCACCGGATCGGTGATGCTGAGATCATCAACCAGGTGTTCCACTGGAATCACGGCCTCAGCCTCGACCTCGGCCTCCAGTTTTTCATCGCGCTCGATAGCCGGTAGCAGCTCGGCCTCGTCCTCATCGGTCAGTTCCAGCACCGGCAATGGCGGCTTGAGCAGGACTTCTGCATCTGCTAGATCCAAATCGATCTCCGGCTGCAGGTCGCGATTGTCTTCAGCCTGTTGTTCTCCCTCCCCGGAATTCGCGGAAGGCTCGCTGTATTCAGTTTGATCTTGCAGTTTATCAGGTTCTGCTCTGGGATTTGGACTCATGAAGCTATGTCAGGGGCCGGAAGCGTTTGCCGTTCAGCCATTGTTCGGTATGTGAACGGGAAGAGATGGCATGGTTTAATTGATTGAGCTGTCGAACATATCGGGAGATTTGATCCAAAAGCTCGTGGCGTTCTTGATCGTCGATGTTTTCATCCCGCAATTGCAAATTCAGATCGGCAATGTTCTTTTCGGTGTGTAATTTGCGCAACCTGATAATGAGATCAACGATATCTTTTTGCAATTGATCTTCGCGTAATTCAACGACAGTATGACCCTGCGCCAATAACGCGTTGAAAGAGGGCCGGAGCGTTTCATCCAGCGCCTCATGCATGGGATGCTGATCTGCGGTTGCTACACTGTACAAGAATTTTTGTCCGACGTCAAAGATAGCCCGGTGGATCGTGTCGAGAAAATCGTCTGTGCTGAGGGGAAAGAGCGAAAGTTCAGCCAATTCGCCATCAGCCCAGGCCAACAGGTGGGGGAAATGGATGATGTAGACAAGAATGCGCTCTTCGATGGAGTGAAAGGGGCTATTGATAGCAGGGAGCGGCGGTGCTGCCACTGCTTCCGGCTCATCCGCCCAGGGATCGGGCGGCGGCTCGGTCAACGCGGGGAGCGGCGCTGACGGCGGCTGTGACGGCGAACGACGGCTGACCATGCTCTGGCGCTGCCGATATTGCTCCAGTTGGGCATCGATAGCCTGTTCGCCCACACCCACCGCCATGGCCAGCTTACTCACGTAGTGGCGTTGTTCGATAGGATCGGCGATCTCGGCGATGAGCGGCACCATATGACTGGCAAATTCACTCTTACCCATGGCCGTGGTCATGTCAAGTTGCCGGGCATGGTACGAAAAGAAGAAATCCACCAGGGGCATGGCTTCGGCAATGAGCTTTTCCCATGCAGAGGGATCGTTGCGCAACACGTCATCCGGGTCCTGACCTGAAGGAAGCAATGCCACCTTCAGCGAAGTGCTCAGTTCTTTTTGCAGGCGCATGCGGCCACGGGGGGTCGGTCGGGGCACCGGCCGGGAACTGAGCGTTTCGCGGGCCACGTGCAGACTGCGAATGGTGGCGCTGAGGCCGGCGGCGTCGGAATCGAGGGCAAAGATAAGGTTCTTGCTGTGCCGGGCCAGGGTTTGTAGTTGGATGGGGGTGATTGCCGTACCCATGACCGCCACGACGTTATCATAGCCGTTTTGGTGAGCGCTGATCACATCCATATAGCCTTCCACGAGCACCGCCTGATCTCTGGCCCGGATGGAACGCTTGGCTTTGTCGAGGGCAAAGATGACCCGGCTCTTATCGAACAACGGCGTTTGCGGAGAATTGAGGTATTTGGGTTGACTGTCGTCCAGCACGCGACCGCCAAAGCCGATCACCCGGCCGGAGACATCGCGAATGGGGATGATCACACGATTACGGAAGCGGTCGTAGGCGCGACCTGCCTCGCGGCGAATGATCAGTCCGGCCGTCTCCAGATCGTCCAGGCCGATTTCGTGCTCAGCCATGAAGCGGATGAGCGCATCCCAGCTGTCGGGAGCGAAGCCGATGTGAAAATCGCTGAGCGTTTGTTCGCTGAGTCCGCGGCGCTGGAGGTAAGTACGGGCCATCTGCGCCTGGGGGCTGTGCAGAAGCTGTTCACGAAAGAAATTGGCTGCCAGTTCGTGGATGTGCCGCAGGCGTTGGGTGCGGGCATTGCTCTGGCCGTCGTCGCTCTGCCGCAGCTCCACCCCGGCTATGCCCGCCAACATGCGCACAGCATCGCCAAAATCGAGATTTTCTTTCTTCTGCACGAAGGAAATGATGTCGCCGCCGGTGCTGCAGGCGCCGTAGCAGTGCCAACTGTTGCGATCGGGATATACGATAAACGACGGCGTCTTTTCCTGATGGAAGGGACACAGGCCGCGATAACGCTGTCCCGTTTTTTGCAGGGCCACATAACGGCCAATCACCTCGACAATGTCCAGGCGTTCTTTGATTTCGTCGATCAGGTTGCGGTCGTACATGGGCAGGTTACTTAAACTCGCCCTGGGCGAAGATCGCAGCCAGGGCGGAGGTGGGAAGTAGGGAAAGGAACGAGGAGAGGGACAGGGAGAACCGATGCTACACAATGCGGCAGCCGAAAGACGTATGCGTTATGTCATTTCGCCCCACCTGTGGAACTGGGTTCATTATAGATGGAAGCAGGGGTGCTGTCAAACAGATGTTCGTAGGGGATATCAAGCAACAGATGGGTCTTCGGCAAATCAGGCGCTAATAACAGATCGCCGTTGGCGGCCATGGCGGTGGCAAAAGGCAGGGTGCTGCTGAATCCATTGAGCGGGGGCAACCAGCGTCCGTCTGCCAGCCGGTAGCGTTGCACTCCCTGACCGCCGGGCAGGAGCAAAAGCCCGCGGCTGATTTGCAGGCTGTGGGTGCCCAGCAGGCTGCGGCGCAGATCGCCGCCCAGGGTGCGTACCAGCCGGCCGGTGGCGACCTCGATCTCGGCCACACGGTGCAATGTGGGCGTATATACAAAGAGGACGTATAGACGGCTGCCATCGGCAGAGAAGCGCAGATCCTGGGGATGTCCGAGCCCGCCCAGGGTGATGTCCCGCCGCGGGAAGGGCCGATCAAGATCGATCAGGCCTACGGTATCGCTGCCGGCATGCGCTACGGCCAGTGTGCGCCCGTAACGACGCAGGGCATAGGGGGCGAGACCGGTCGGTAAACTATCGATCTGGCGCAGATCGGATGTGAGTATAAGCACCCGGTCGCCAGCAGTATCGGCTACATAAACGCGACCGCCATCACTGATAATGCCGCCGGGGCGTCCCAGAATGGCGCTCTTGCCAGTCCAACGTCCGGCGTCGGCATCGAAGCGCCATACACGGCCGCTGCTGCTCTCGCTGAGCAATAACGAGCCGTCGTCCATGAAGTGCAATGCCACGGGATGGCCGGGGACAGGGCTTTGCAGCAGGAGTCGGCCATCGGCGCCGAGAAGATGCAGGGTGCTGACATCGGCCACGGCGATCAGGCCGTCGGCAGCGCGTACGGCTACGGCCAATGCGCCGCGAGCCGGCGTTCCGGCAGTGGGGCGGGCGGCGATACGGGCGAAACGCAATGGCAGATAACCGGTCCTGCTGCGGGATGCGCCGTCCTTCGATAAGCCCACCAGCGGCAGATAATACTGGTAGGGCCAGGGCATGGGAGTAGGGGTAGGCGTGGTGATAGTGATCTGCAGGGTGTAGTAGGTGAAACAGGAGCCTATGCTCTTTTGGTTGCTCACACGCAGGGCAAAAGGGCCGTCGATCGGAGCCTGAAAAAGCAAGGCGCTGGCCAGGGTATCGGGACCGGCGTTATCGTTGGCTGCCAGCTGGATGCTGCCATCGGCGTTGAACACCGCCACGAGAGTGTCCACATCGGCCATGCTGGTAAGCCCGGTGCGGATGAGATAGTACTGTCCGGCAATCGCCTGAAACATGGCCCAATCAACATCGTAGGCAGCATGGAAGTTGTGTTTTTGTGTCTCACCCACAGCCAGCGGACTGGCGCTGGCCGGGCTATCATCTGGCTCATAACGATCGGGCACCGGGACGCAGGTAGGTGTGGAGGTGACGGAGGGGGTGCGGGTGGCGGGTGGCGAGGGTGTGAATGTGGGCGTAAGGGTTGGCAGGGGGGTATACGTCGGTGTAGCTGTGCTGATGCTGGTGGGCGTACGAGTTACGGTGGGGGTGGGGGTCAGTGTGGGGAGGGGCTGTGGTGTGCTTACAGGGCCGTTTTCCTGGAACATGCTCACGGTATCATCGGCGGCATTGCTGACGAACACACGATTGGTGGCCGGGTTGATGGCCAGACCCTCGCCGGCGTCCCGGCCCACATTAAATCGCTGCAATATCGTCCCGCTGCCGGCATCGAGCAAATAAAGCGAAGATGTGGTATCGCACAGGGCCCACAGGCGGCCGGTGTTGCTGTTGTAGGCCACCAGGCGCACAGAACAGGGCATGGCCATGCGGGTCTGCACGCCGGTAGACAGATCAAGGCGGGAGATGGAATTGTCGATGCGATTGGCTGTAAACAAACGCCGGCCCGCGACATCGAGGCTGATGCCGTAAGGCCCCTGGCCGGTGAGGTTCCACATGCGTATCCAATCACCGTCACCGTCAAGCTCGGCCACCTGATGCGTGAGGTACAGGCTAATGAATACATGGCCGCTGAGGGGATCGAAGGCTATGTAAGAGGGCGTGAGGCCTACCGTAACCCGGCGCACTTCGCGATAGGTGGCGGCGTCGATGATGGACACGGTGCCATCGGAGAAGTTGGCGCTGTAGAGCCGTTGCCGCACCCCATCCAGGGCCACACCATCGGGCTGGCTGCCCACCTCGATGCGGGTCACTTCTCCTGAGAGGGTGTTGATGGCAGCCACGTCGTTGGTATATTTGTAGGCCACCCACAGTGTCTGATGCAGGGGATCGTAGGCCAGGCCATTGGCGCCGAGAGCGCCATTGGCCGCGTACACCCCCAGTTGCCAACCGCCAGCCCCATCGAGCACAGTGATATTGCCGCCTTCGTGGCTGCCCACGAAGACGCGGTTGTTGTAGGCATCGATGGCAATGCCATGCGGGCGCAGACCGACACTCAGCAGACCCAAAGCCACGGCGCTGGGGGTGGGGCTGGGCGTGGGTGTGGGGGTAATGGTGGGGGTAGGCGTGATGGTGGGCGTGGGGGTAATGGTGGGCGTACGGGTCGCAGTAGGTGTGATAGAGGGCGTGGGGGTGATCGTGGGTGTGGGAGTGATCGTAGGCGTGTTGCTGGGCGTGGGGGAGGGAGTGGAGGTGGGGGTGATGGTCGGGGTAGGCGTGATGGTGGGCGTGGGGGTGGGCGTACGCACGATCACCGGCGCTACTCCCAGACGATCGGCGATGGTGGTGTTGGCTGCCGTCGCAACCACATCGTTATAATAAGTACCGTTGGCATACGGTGGTCTGGCCTTAAATACGATGGTAAGTGTGGACGCCAGATAGGGATGGCTTTTATCAAGCTGGGCCACGGCAACGTATTGGGGGTGATGCAAACCGCCAGGGAAAACCCAGTCCCAGGGCTGCCATTCGGGGCGCCCCAGGGGATCGTTGAGCTCGAAGGGGGCAATACCGCTGAGTTCGGGCCAGGCAGCCCAGTGATCGCGAAAGGCCCGTTGCATGTAATCAGCGCGAATATCCTCGCCGATAGCGGGATAGCCCTCAAACGCGAACACGGCGTTACCCAGATTGTAGCCGGTTTCCGAGAGGAACACCTTGGCCTGCGGGCGGCCGTACCGTGCCAGCAGGCTCAGCTCCTGGCGATAGGAATCGATGGTGCTCCAGGTGTAGGCAGCCGTGCCGCGGTGCAAATTATACTCGGGAGGATGATTGCCGGGATAAACGTGCGCCGCCCACATGTCCCAGGCCCACAGGGCGTCGGGCACCTGGCTGAACATCTGGTCGAGAAACGTGGTGGGGTCGATGGTAGCCCCGGGAGAAAGCGGCCCGTTTAACACCACGATGCGGGGATCGTTGTAGGCCCTGATGGCGTTGGCTGTCTGCACCAGAAAATGACCGTACTCCTGCGGATTGGGGTCCATGCCCCATTCGATGTCGAGATTGGGCTCATTCCAGATCTGCACATAGAGTTTATGGCCGTCCCGTCGAGGCAGGCTGTTCACCACCCGCGCCAGGGCCCAGGCGTAGCTCTGATAATTCAAGGGGCCGTCGGCTGGCGGCTTGGGCCAGTATGATCCGGCATGGGGGCCGGCCAGACGGATCACTGGTTTCAGGCCCCGATCATAAGCGGCGTTCACGAAATCCTTGAAACACGACGGCGCTTCCTGCCAGCTTGTTTCAATACCCGGCAACAATTGCTTGACCCAGCCCCCCCAACCCGTGAGATCGGCCGTCCAATTCAGTTGATTGATCAGCGTGGTGTTTTCGTTGCAGTTTTCCTGAATGAACGTATTGATCCCAAAATAGTTGTCCCCGCGCCGCGCCGGTACCGTGAGATTGGACCAGGTGAGCGTACGGCCACTGCGTGCGGGATTGGCGGAGGAGATGAGCAGGCCGTTGAGATAGACGCGACTGCTCCCCGCCTGATAGCTGAATCCTGACGGCAGTGTGTCCTGTAC
>JAJRXO010000462.1 GCA_024276255.1 Chloroflexota bacterium
GCCTCATGCAGGAAGCCGAGGATGAGGAAGTCGCCGTCATCCTTCTGGACGTGGTGCTGGGCTATGGCGCCCATCCTGACCCGGCCAGCGAACTGGCCCCCGCCATTGCCCAGGCCCGAGCTACCGCCCAGGCTGCGGGACGCCATCTGGAAGTGGTGGCGGTGGTGGTTGGCACTGACGAAGACCCTCAGGACATGGCCGCCCAGATCGAGCAGTTGCAGGCTGCCGGCGCCCATGTCGAAACCAGCAATGAAAGCGGCGTGCGTTATGTGGGTGCGCTGTTGCGCAGCCTTAACGGCATATCGGAAGGTCAGCCCGTTGACCTGGAGAGCATCCAGCAACCCCTGGCCGCCATCAACGTGGGTCTGGAAAGCTTTGCCGACAGCCTGCAAAGCCAGGAAGCACAGGTTGTGCACGTGGAATGGCGCCCGCCGGCCAGCGGCAACGAACGCCTGGCAGCGATCCTGGCCCGCATGCGGTCAGGTTCATAGAACATAGAAGCCCGCGCGCTTCCACAAGTTCATAACGATCGGCGAGCCCATGTCTGCGCCTCGCTGATCCATTTGCTCTTCATCGCCACCAGTTCCCTCCCAAATACTCAAAAAGCGTCCTCCGCCGGTATCGCCGGGAGGATGCCCCAAATAACTCAAGTGAGGTATCTTATGAATATCGACCGAGCAAATACAGAAGCAGTCGAACGCATGATGGAAGCCCGCCCAGTCCTTGTTGGCGTGGGCAAGGCGCTCGACGTGGTGCCTGGCATGCACGAAAACCTGCTCATGCACGCCGGGCCGCCAATTACCTGGGAGCGAGCATCAGGACCCATGCGGGGGGCGATCATTGGAGCCTTGATGTTTGAGGGCAAGGCCAACAGCCCGGAAGAAGCAGAAGAGCTGATCAAGTCGGGGAAAATCGCCCTGGAACCGTGTCACGACCACCAGTCTGTGGGGCCCATGGCCGGCGTGACCTCGCCCTCCATGCAGATGTACATCCTGGAAAACAAGACCCATGGCAATTTCGCCTATTCCAACTTGAATGAGGGCTACGGCAAGGTGTTGCGCTACGGCGCCTACGACGACAGTGTGCTTGAGCGTCTGCACTGGCTGAACGATGTGATGGCGCCCGTGCTGCGCGATGCCATCGAGGCCAGTGGCGGCATCGACATCAAAGCATTGCTGGCCGAAGCCCTGCACATGGGCGATGAAGGGCACAACCGCAACAAGGCGGGCTCGATCCTGTTCCTGAAATCGCTGGCACCCCATGTTGCCAAAGTCGCCCCCAATGCAGAAGTCGCCTCCGCCATCCTCAAGGATATCGGCGACAACGCCCTCAGCGTGCTCAACCCCGTGATGGCCGCGTGCAAAGCCATGGCCGATGCCGCTCACGGCGTGGAAGGCAGCACCATTGTCACGGCAATGGCCCGCAACGGCACCGATATCGGCATTCGCGTCAGTGGTCTGGGCCAGCAATGGTTCACCGCCCCCTGCCCGCAGCCCAAGGGCCTCTACTTCCCTGGCTTCACCGCCGAAGACGCCAGCCCCGACATCGGCGACAGCACGATCACCGAAACCGCGGGCATTGGCGGCTTTGCCATGGCTGCTGCCCCGGCCATCGTCACCTTTGTCAGCGGCACCCCACAACTGGCCGTCGATACCACCCTTGAGATGTACGAGATCACCTTCACGGAGCACAAGTACTTCACCATCCCGGCGCTTGGCTTCCGCGGCACGCCCACAGGCATGGACATCCGCAAGATCGTGGAAACAGGTATCGAACCGCGCGTGAACACCGGCATCGCCCACAAAGACCCCGGCGTAGGTCAGATTGGCGCCGGTCTGGTGCGCCCGCCCATGGCCCTATTCGAAAAAGCTCTCATGGCCTATGCTGAAAAATACGGTTTCTAAGCCTGTCTCCCAAGCCGCCCCCACCCGAATTACAGAACATACAGATTATTTCTGTTCTTCGCCTACGGATTGTCTCCCCACCTGGTGTTGCTGACAGCGCAACACGCAACTTCAAATACGAGATACGCAACACACTCCGGGAGACTCCCCCTGATACGCCTCATTTACCAACAGGAGTTTACTCATGGATCGCGAAACTTTAATCAACGCCCTCGCCAATGCCGAAGTCTACGACCTCAGCCAGGATCTGAGCATCTTCACCCCGCCCTGGCCTGGCGACAAGGCCCTAGAGATCACCTTCTTCAAACGCGTGACCGGCGCCTATGGCGGCGGTCAGGGCGCCAACGGCCAGTGGATTCGCTGGAGCAACACCACGGGCACGCACCTGGTGGGCGAACGCGCCTACAATTCCGGCGGCCGCGCCCTGGCGGACGTACCCCTGGAAGCCGTTTCCGGCCGCGGGGTCGTGGTCGACATCTCCGATCTGATGTCTGACTACGCCGTGTACACGCCGGAAATGATCACCAGCCGCGCGGATGTGCGCAAGGGTGACATCCTCATCATTAACACCGGCTACCATCGCTATTCCTGGGATCGCCCCGATGTGGTCAACCCCAATGCCCAGGGCGGTGTGGAAAGCAAGGAATTCGGCTTCCTGGTGCGCCACCCCGGCCCCTCCATGGAATTCTACAAATGGGCCATGGACATGGAGCTGAAGATCGTGGGTGTGGATTGCGGCATGGCAGAACATCCCATGAACACCAACATCCGCATCATGCACCCCGGCGAGTTTGAAAAAGCCGAGGCCAAGCTCAAGGCTCAGTTCGGCAAGAGCTGGGACGAGATGTTCCCGCCCCAGGAATACTACAAACTGACCCACTTGCAACTGCCCAAGAGCCATCTTCTGTTTGCCGAAGCCCTGGTGGGCCAGATCGATGAGCTGATCGGCAAGCGCGCCTGGTTCATGATGTTCCCCCTGCCCTACATGGAAGTCGAATCCTCCTGGATGCGGCCCGTCGCCTACCGCCCCCCTGCCGGCATGGACGAGGAAACCTTCTTCCACATGCTCGACGATGCGGAGATCCTGGATTTCACCCTGCCGTTCAGCGTGCAGACCCCGCAGTGGGCCAATTACGAGCCCCTGGTTGTGCATTATGTCAAACGCGTGGGCGGCCTGTCCTACGGCCTGGGCCGCAACACCTCCATCTGCGAAGCCAGCTTCCATCTGGCCACCCACATGGACGGCGAAAAGCACTTCTGGCCCAACGGACGCACCATCGGCCAGGTGCCGTTGGAATCGTGGATCGGCCCAGGCGCCATCGCCGACATCTCCGACATGGTCACGGACCTGGAAGTGTACACGCCGGAGATGATCGAAAGCGTGGTGGAAGTACGAGAAGGCGACATCCTCATCATCAAGACCGGCTTCCACAAATACGGCTGGAACAGCCCCGACTCGGACGAGTTCCGCTACATGCTGCGCCATCCCGGCCCCTCGCCCGACTTTTCGGAATGGGTGATCAGCAAGGAGATCAAATGGCTGGGCATCGACGCTGTCAGCCAGGACCACCCCATGAACACCATCCAGCGGGTTTGGCATCCCAAGACCTTTGCCGAGGCCAACGCCAAGCTGAAGGCCAAGTTCGGCAAGGATTGGGACGAGATGTATGCGCTGGACAAATACTACCAGGACACCCACCTGAACCTGTTCCCCAAGGGCATTGTGCATGCCGAAAACCTGGGCAGAGACATTGCGCACACGCCCAGCGGCCGCTACTATCTCGGCGTGTACCTGCCCAAGGGCATGGAAACTGCCTCCATGTGGGGACGGTTCATCGCCATCAAAGAGGGTTAAGGTATGAAGCCACCTCCCTTTGCGTATCATGCACCCACGACACTCGACGAAGCCCTGCAGCTAATGGCAGAGCATGGCTATGGCGCAAAGGCGCTGGCCGGTGGTCAGAGCCTGATCGCCACCATGAATTTCCGCCTGTCCATCCCGTCGGTGCTGATCGATCTCAACCGCATCCGCGAGCTCGACTATATCGAGCCCGCGGCCGGGGGTGGCCTGCGAGTGGGGGCCATGACCCGGCATGCGCAGGTGGAAAAGAGCGAACTGGCGGCAGAGAGGGCGCCGCTTGTGCATGACACCATGCCCCTCATCGCCCATCCCCAGATTCGCAATCGCGGCACCTTCGGCGGCTCCATCGCCCATGCCGATCCCGCAGCCGAGTTACCGGCCATCCTGCGGGCGCTGCAGGGCCGTGTGAAAGCGCAGAGCGCTCGCGGCGAACGCTGGATCGATGCCGATGATTTCTTCGTCGGCCTGTTTGCCACCGCCCTGGAGCCCGATGAGATCGTCACTGAAGTGCAGCTGCCGCCCATGCCCGCCCACAGCGGCTGGTCAGTACAGGAGGTCGCCCGCCGGCATGGCGATTTTGCCCTGGTGGCGGCCTTCGCCCTGCTCAGCCTGGATGACAAGGGCGCCTGCCGCGACGTACGACTCACCTTCTGCGGCGTAGGCGAGGGTCCCGCCCTGGCTCCGTCGGCGGCTGCCGCACTCAAGGGCCAGCAACCCAGCGAACAGGCCATCAAGGAAGCGGCGGCCGCCGCGACGAACGACGTCGATCCGCCCGGCGATGTGCACGCCAGCAGTCAGTTCCGCCGCCATCTGGTGAAGATCCTGGCCGAGCGGGCCCTGAGCACCGCGGCCGCCCGCGCCTCAGGCAAGGAGGTATGACATGCCGCAAACCATGAAGATCAACGTCACGGTCAATGGCGTGGCCTACGAGCGCGAGGTGGAACCCCGCCTGCTGCTCAGCGATTTCATTCGCCATGAGCTGGGGCTCACCGGCACGCATGTAGGCTGCGAACACGGCGTATGCGGCGCCTGCACCATCCTCTTCGACGGGCTTGCCGTGCGCTCGTGCCTGATGTTTGCCGTGCAGGCCGATGGTCATGAGATCGTCACCGTGGAAGGTCTGGCCCCCGACAGCGAACACATGCATCCCCTGCAGGAGGCGTTCTGGGAGGCGCACGGCCTGCAATGCGGCTTCTGTACACCCGGCTTTTTAATGACCCTGAAACCCTTCCTGGAACAGAACCCTGATCCCACTGAGGAAGAGATTCGCGAGGCTATTTCCGGCAATCTCTGCCGCTGCACCGGCTATCAACACATTGTGGATGCGGTCAAGCTGGCTGCCGACAAAATGAAGGAGGCTGCGTCATGAGCAAACGTTATGTTGGTCAACGCATCAAGCGCAACGAAGACCCTGCCCTGCTCACCGGCCGCGCCCTGTTCACCGACGATGTGCACCTGCCGGATATGTTGCACGTGGCCTTCGTGCGCAGCGACTATGCCCATGGCCGCATCCGCAGCATCGACACCAGCTTCGCCCGCGAGATGCCCGGGGTCGTGGCCGTATACACGGCCGAGGATCTGGGCGACTACTGGCGACCGGGCCCGCCCCTGGTCTCGCCGCCGCCGGTCAAGGGCGCTATCTTCAATGCCCGCACCCAGGTGCCGCTGGCCAAGGACAAGGTGCGGCACGTGGGCGAGGCCATCGTTATGATCGTGGCCGAGAGCCGTTATATCGCCGAAGATGCGGCCGAGGACGTGTTTGTGGAAATCGAACCGCTACCGGCGGTGGTGGACATGGAGAAGGCCCTTGACCTCGACGCCCCCCTCATCCACGAAGACCTGAACGCCAATCTGGCCGCCCATGCAATCCAACAAAAAGGTGACTACGAAAAAGCGAAAGCAGAGGCCGATGTGGTCATCA
>JAJRXO010000463.1 GCA_024276255.1 Chloroflexota bacterium
ATGCGCCAGGCCCTGCTGACGGCCATGCAGAGCGCCCACGAAGGCCTGATGACCATGAAACAGGCCGAGGGCGAGGCTCTGGTGGCGGAAATGCGCCAGCGGCTGACAACCCTGTCGACCCAGCTGAAAGAAGTGGAGAAGCTGGCGCCGCAGGCGGGCGTCGAGATCCAGAAACGCCTGGATGAGCGTCTGGCCAAGATCCTCAACGATCAGGTCGATCCCCAGCGATTGGCCCAGGAAGTGGCCCTGTTGGCGGACAAGGCCAACATCAACGAGGAATGCGAGCGGCTGGGCATCCACATCGACCACTTCCACAAGGCCCTAGATGAAGGCGGCCAGGTGGCCAAGCGCCTGAATTTCCTGCTGCAGGAAATGCACCGTGAAGTCAACACCATGGGCAGCAAGACAAACCTGATGGACATCACCCAGGTGGTCATCGCCATGAAGGACGAAGTCGAGTCCATGCGCGAGCAGATCCAGAACCTGGAGTAGACATGATTGTCCTGATCACGGGCCCCTCGGGGGCCGGCAAGAGCAGCTTCATCAACCGCCTGATGGCCGACAATCCGCGTCTGGCGTTTTCGGTCTCGACGACAACCAGGCCCATGCGCGCGGGCGAGTCGGCGGGCGTGGACTACGATTTTGTCGACGAGACGGTGTTTGAGCATCTGGTGGCCGAGAATGCATTCGTGGAATGGGCGCGGGTGCACGACAACCGTTACGGCACGCGCCGCTGCCGCCTGGACGAGATGGTGGCTGCCGGCCAGATCCCGGTACTGGACATCGACGTGCAGGGCGGGGTCAACGTGATCGACATGTTCGGCCCGGAGCTGGTCTCGGTCTTCCTGTTTCCGCCTTCGTGGCAGGAGCTGGAGCGGCGGCTGCGGTCGCGAGGCACCGACAGTCCGGAAGTGATCGAGACCCGTCTGCGCAACGCGCGGCAGGAAGTGGGTTTTGCCCCGCGGTACAGGTACTGGATCGTAAATGATGATCTGGACGCGGCGGTCAACCGGATGAAAGCTGTGATCACGGCGGAGGAGTGTCGGCGCGAAGCGTTCAGGGAGGCGCCGCTGGGGTGATTGTGGTCCGATGGGCGACAGTTGAGATCACAAGTGGCTGTACTTGAGGGTCGGGTTTGGGAGTCACCTGTCTTCGTCGATCGAGACAGTGGAATGTACGTCAAGAGTGCGGCGATGAGGAGCGGGGGCTCCGGTGACGAATCAACCCAGTCCGGGATGGCCTTCCGGACTCTGATGCGCCCGGCTTACCCTAACCCATTCAATCCGCAGACAACCATCGAGTTCAGCTTGAAAAGTGAAGGCCCGATGTCGTTGGCGGTGTACAACATAAGGGGCGAACTGGTTCGCAGGCTTCTTGCACAGACCATGTCCGCCGGTGCGCACGAGGTCGTTTGGTACGGCAGAGACCAGAATGATGCTTCGGTCGCAAGCGGAGTCTATTTTGCAAGATTTGTGGCGGGTCCGATTTCGATGACCCAGCGACTGGTGCTTGTGCAATAACAACCGAGAAGCGGGGAGCGGGCATCTCGTCCGCTCCCGCGCGAGGTTTTAGGATGCAAACTATGGCAACGCAGAAGATCATCGTGGGTTTGTGTTTGGTGGGGCTGTGTGTCGCCAGTTCGGTTTCTGCTCGTAGCTGGCGCGTGGAGCTGGACGGCAGTGGGGACTTTACCGATATCCAGCCTGCGGCTGATGCGGCCGCGCCGGGTGATACGATTCTGATTGGGCCAGGGCGATTTGACACGTTTCATGAATGCGTGGCGCCTGGATGGACAGAAGAGGCTATCATGTCCGTGCTGACGGACAGTTTAACGTTTATCGGCGCCGGGCAGGGGGTGACGATTCTTGGTCCGGAGACGTATTACGGGACTCTCAATACTACTCCCAAAGGGATATGTTCTTTTGAGTTTCACACGTGTCAGATCCAGGACCTGACGATTGAGAACGTCGAAGAGGCAATCTACTGGTGGACTGGCAATCTGCGCGTGGAGCGGTGTACGCTCAAAGAGGAAACCTGGGACGACGTCGGCATTGTTGGGACACTCAGCTCTGCCTTCATAGTGGACTGCGAGTTCCTTATGGCGAGTCAGGCCGATGGAATTGTTTTGGTTGCTGGGGCTACTGATGTTGAGATTCTGGGTTCAAGGTTTGTTGGTAATGGCAACAGTATTCTGATTTCAAACCAGTGCACTGGAATACGCGTCGAGGATTGTGTGTTCGAGGGCAGCCTAGTGCTCTGCCAACATCAGGTATAGACTTGTCACTGATGGATTTGATGCTGTTCTCAATGGCAAGAAACGCATGGAGCCGCCCCGGAGTAAACTACTTGACGGAGACCAGGAGGCAAAGGTGATCGCTTTACGTTTGGGCCCTGCGCC
>JAJRXO010000464.1 GCA_024276255.1 Chloroflexota bacterium
AACACGTGCCCTGGATCCACAACGTGAAAAACACCGATATGGTCGTAGCCATCGACGACGCTGCCACCATCGGCCTTATGCGCCTGTTCAATGAACCGGTGGGTCAGCAATACCTGCTCGAACAGGGTGTGCCCGCCGAAATCATCGCCAAGCTGCCCCAACTGGGCATTTCCAGTATCGCCAACATGCTGGCCGCCATCAAGATGGCCAAGTACTACGAATTGGGCGAAAACGACATCGTGCTCACCGTGGCCACCGATTCGATGGAAATGTACGGCAGTCGCATCGATGAGTATCGACAGATCGAAGGCGAATTCACGCCGCTGGACGCGGCTGCTCGCTTCCATCGCTATCTGCTGGGCGCGAGCACCGATAATCTGCAAGAGCTCACCTACGCCGATCGCAAGCGGATACACAACCTGAAATACTTCACATGGGTCGAGCAACAGGGCAAGACCTACGAAGAGATTCAGGCGCAATGGTATGATCCTGACTACTGGACGAGCCTTCATGGCCGCAGCGAGGAAATTGATGAACTGATCGAAGAATTTAATCGTCGCGTCGGCCTCATCGACGAACTTTAGACCCGATACCGGCGCCGGATGGCCCCTTTCTGAGTGTTGCCTGCCAACCAGAAGCAGAATCAGCCACGAATTGACGATTTTTCTGTCAAATTCGTGGCTGAAAAGATCCCCTGTACTTCGGAATGAGCCCTTCGGCGCCAGGGAAACCAACAAAATGACCGACCTCATCTTCCTCGGCGTGGGTGCCATTCGCCCCACGCACCCCGGCGATCACACAGCCCTTCTCATCCGGCACGGGCAGGCAAATATCCTGCTGGATGCCGGACCGGCTGTGTTCATGCAGCTCGATCGAGCCGGCATCTCACCCGACGATGTTAGCCACGTTTATCTCAGTCACCAGCACGGCGATCACACCCTGGGCAGTCCTATCTTCATGTTCTATCATCGCCGCCGCTATTTTCTCGGCGCTCCTCTGGTGCTGGCTGCCTGGAAAAACCTGCTGGAAGTCGTCTATCCCGGCTTTGCTGCCGGCCTGAAAGAGGAGATGTTGTTGTATCCCATGCTGGCGCATCGTCAGCTCCCCCTGCCCGAATTACCCGGGGTCAGCGCTCGTCTGGCCCCGAACGACCACTCGGGATTGCCCGCCTATGCCATACGCCTGGACTTTGCCCCCACAGAGACCCATACCGGCTTCAGTCTGGTGTATTCGGGCGATACCGCCCCCACCGATGCCCTGATCGAGCTGGCGCAGGACGCCGATCTGCTGATCCACGAATCCACCATTGCCGAAAGTCTGGGCATGGAGCGCCTGGACATGCACAGCAGCGCCCGCCAGGCAGGAATCCAGGCGAGGGAAGCTGGCGTGCGGGCCTTGGCGCTCGTGCATCGCCTGCCGGGAAGCAGGGAAAGCTGGATACAGGAAGCCGGGGAGCAGTTTGATGGCCGGATTCTGGCACCAGTTGCCGGCGAAAAGCTAACGATGTTCTGAGTAAATCCACAGCGTGCGCGGACGCTGCTCAAACTGAAAGAAACGAGTTGTTTCTTAGTAGAATAGCAGCAGAG
>JAJRXO010000465.1 GCA_024276255.1 Chloroflexota bacterium
ATCCGCGGCGTGAAGATCGTGGAAGAACCTCCTGTGCTGCGCCATTTCTCCTCGCGCTTTGCCCCGGCCCATGGCGACATCATCCTGCCTGAGGCCTGATTCCCTGCCGTTTGTGGCACTGATCCAGCCTCTCACCACGCATCTGCTTTTTGACAAAGTTTCCGGCAAGGGGTATAGTGACCCTATCATGTTTATGACCCGCAGGCGTTTGCACATCAGAAACGAGGATCGGCCTTTGGCCTGATCTCGTCGCTGTGCGCGCCCGGCCAACTCGTTTCTGAACCACGATGGATCTTCCTTCGTGGTTTTTTGTTTGTAGGCCCTTATTCACCCTCACGTTTACTCAGGAGTTACTCATGTCTGCTGCGAACCGCCATCAAGTCAAGAAAGTTGTGCTCGCCTATTCCGGCGGCCTCGACACCTCCGTTATCGTTCCCTGGCTGCGCAACAACTACGGCTGCGAAGTCATCTGTTTCAGCGCAGATCTCGGTCAGGAAGAAGAGCTGGCCGGCCTGGAGGAAAAAGCCATCGCCTCGGGCGCCAGCAAGATCTACATCGAAGATCTGCGTATGGAATTCCTGACCGATTACGTCTTTCCCACCATGCAGGCTGGCGCCATCTACGAACGCACCTATCTGCTGGGCACCTCCATGGCGCGGCCGCTGATCGCCAAGCGCCTGGTTGAAATCGCCGAGCTCGAAGGCGCCGATGCTGTAGCGCACGGAGCCACAGGCAAGGGCAACGATCAGGTGCGATTCGAACTCACCGTCATGGCCCTGAATCCCAGACTGAAGATCATTGCTCCCTGGCGGGAATGGGAGATCCGCGGGCGCAAGGATGCGCTGGCCTATGCCGCCGAAAACAATGTGCCAGTGGCTGCCACAGAGAAAACCATTTACAGCCGCGATCGCAATCTCTGGCACATGAGCCATGAAGGCGGCCTGCTGGAAGATCCCTGGAATGAGCCCGAAGAAAGCATGTACACGCTTACGACCGCGCCCGAAAACGCGCCCGATACACCCGAGTACGTGGAAATCGACTTCAGAGCCGGCATTCCCGTGCGCGTGAACGGGGAGGCCCGCGGGCCGCTGGGAATTATGAAATCACTCAACGCACTGGCGGCCAAACACGGCATTGGCCGGGTTGATCTGGTGGAAAACCGGCTGGTGGGTATGAAGTCGCACGGCATTTATGAAACACCCGGCGGCACCCTCCTGTATCAGGCCCACGCGGCGCTGGAACAATTGTGCCTCGACAAGGATACCCTGCATTTCAAACAGCAGGTGGGACTGCGGTACGCCGAACTGGTCTATAACGGTCAATGGTTCACCTCCCTGCGTGAGGCCCTGGACGCGTTCGTGCAGAGTACCGAGACCCACATCACCGGTTCCGTGCGCCTCAAGCTTTACAAGGGCAACGCCATCCTGGTGGGACGCAAGAGCCCCTTCAGCCTGTATCGCGAGGATTACGTCACCTTCGACGAGGATGATGTCTATAACCAGCAGGATGCCGAGGGATTCATCAAGCTATTCGGGTTGCCACTCAAGGTAAAAGCCATGCTGGACATCGAGGGCGTGGGCGTCTCACATTATCGGATCACCAATTACAGCGAATTCAAACGAGATTAGCAAAGCCTGTCCACAGATGGTTAGAATAGTGAACGCGGATGGGAGGAAACAGCCCCTGCCATCCGCGTTCATCCGCGCCCGGCACTTTATTTCTGATGTGATGGGCGTGTTTCAAAATGGAGGCAATACCGCGCATTCAGTATATCTGCTATAATGGCGGCCATGACCATACGCATATTACCTCCTGAAGTTGCCGATAAAATCGCGGCTGGCGAAGTCGTAGAAAGGCCGGCCTCGGTGGTGAAGGAATTGATCGAGAACAGCCTCGATGCCGGCGCCACCGATATCCGCGTGGATATCCGCAACGGCGGAAAACGTCTGATTCGCGTCATCGATAACGGCAGCGGCATGTTGCAGGCCGAAGCCCCCCTGGCGTTGCAACGTCACGCCACCTCCAAGCTGCGCAGCGCCGCGGATCTCGAACATATCAGCACACTGGGATTCCGCGGCGAGGCCCTGGCTGCTATCTCGGCGGTGAGTAAAATCACGCTCATCACCCGTCACGCCGACGAAGCCACCGGCATCGAGATCAAGATGGAAGGAAGCCGCATCTTGCGGCAACAGCTCATTAGCTCACCTCCCGGCAGCAACATCAGCGTGGAGCATCTATTCTGGAACACCCCTGCCCGCCTGAAATTCCTGCGCACCGATACCACCGAAGCCGGACATATATCCAAGATCGTCACGCGCTACGCGCTGGCCTATCCCCGGGTTCGCTTCCAATACAGCAATGACGGTCGGCTCATCTTTCAATCGCCGGGCAACGGCGATCGCCAACAAACCCTGATTAAGGTTTACGGGGCTGAAATAGCCCGTCAAATGCTAGCCGTACACGAAGATGCGTCGGGAGCATCTGCCGATATACGGGTAAGCGGCTTTGTCAGCCAGCCCAGCCTGCATCGCAACAACCGCAGCTACATCGAATTATTCGTCAATCAACGATACATCCAGGATCGCAATCTCAGCTTTGCCGTAATCCAGGCCTACCATACCCTGTTGCCCGGGGGCCGTTATCCCATTGCCGTCCTCTTCATCGACATGGATGCGGCGCAGGTGGATGTGAACGTGCATCCCACCAAGGCCGAAGTGCGTTTTCGTGAAGCCGGGCTGGTGTTTCGAGCTGTGCAGCGGGCCGTGGTGCGGGCATTGCACGAGCAGGCCCCCATGGCCGAATGGCAGAGTTCCTCCGCGACCCCAGGGCGGGAAGGTTGGGCACAACGCCGACAGGCCCTACTGCGCGCCGGTCAGGATGAGACCGCCCCCGGCCAGATCGCCATGGATATCTATCGTCGTCAGGCCCGCCCGTCCGCGACGGCGCAAAGCCCATCGACTTCTCCGGATGCCCCCCCACTGCCTCCGCTCCGGCCCGTAGGGCAGGTGGGCGCGGCATATCTGGTGGCGGAGGGCCCCGACGGCATGTATCTTATCGATCAGCACGCGGCGCATGAGCGTATTCTCTATGAGCAAATCGTGCTGGCCGAGCAACAGCCCATCGCCCGCCAGCAACTCTTGCAGCCGCTCACCATCGAACTGGGTACGCAACTGGCAGGACTCATCTCCGAGCATCTGTTGGTATTACAGAAAAGCGGCTTCGAGATCGAGGATTTTGGCGGCGGCAGCTACCTGCTGCGAGCGGTGCCGGCATTTATGGGCAAGAGCGATCCCCGGGAACTGCTCCACGCCGTAGCCGAGAGCCTGGCCGCCCGCGACGATCTGGTGGGACAGGCCCGGGAAGACGAGCTGGTAAAGATCATCTGCAAACGTCTGGCAATCAAGGCCGGTCAGGTGCTCTCATTGGCCGAACAACGCGCCCTGCTGAAACAACTGGAAGCCTGCGAGAACCCACGCACCTGCCCGCATGGACGCCCCACCACCCTGCATCTCAGCGCCGAACAGCTTGAGTATCAGTTCGGACGCACCTGACAGCGATCAGACCCCTGTGGTTTCCTTCTTTGACTGGCTTTATGCTAAACTTGTAAGGTTAAAAGCCTTGATATTTCTTTCGCTCCACTTACCCGTGGGCGGATAATTCTACACAAATACTGGAAACAAACAGTCTCTATGAGCACAAAACTGCAAATTACCCAACAAGAAACCGAAGATCGTCAATTGCGCCTGATTATTACCGTACCCGAAGATCGGGTCGAAAAAGCCCTGCGGGCCGAAGTACGCCGCCTGGGCAAACGCATCAATGTACCCGGTTTCCGTCCCGGAAAAGCCCCTTTCCACATTGTCATGCAACGTTACGGTCGCGACACCTTCCTGGAGGGGATCATCGATGATCTGGGCCAGGAAGTGCTGGCTGAAGCCCTTATCGAAACCGGGATCGAACCCTTTGCCCGGCCGGTGCTGGAAGAAGTCGAATCCACGCCCCTGACCTATCACATCACCATCCCCCTGGAACCGGAAGTGGATCCGGGCGATTACCGCCAGTTGCGGATCAGCGTGAACGATGTCGACGAAGAAGAAGTACAGGCCAAGGTTCAGGAAGAGCTCGTCACATTACAAAACGAAAACAAGACCTGGCAGCCGGTAGAGCGCCCGATCGAGTATGGCGATCTGGTGACGATGGCGATTAAGATCACAGTCAACGATGAAGTAGTGCTGGAAAACGATGACTGGGACTTCATCCCCGACGAGAACGATTACACCCTGGCTCCCGATTTCGATGCCACATTTATCGGCATGCAGATCGGTGAAAGCAAGACTTTTAGCACGGATATCCCCGAGGATGCCAACAGCCCCTGGGCCGGCGACACCGCCACTTTCGAGGTCGAAATCAAGGGTATCAAGACCATGGTGGCGCCGGAACTGAATGACGAATTCGTCCAGGACGTAAGCCAGTTTGAGACATTGGCCGAATTGGAAGCTGCCATTACCGAAATGGTACGCGAGGAACTTGAGGATGCGGCAGAACATCAACACAGCCATCGTGTGATGGATGCGCTGCGGGAACAGGCAACCCTTAGCTATCCGCCCGTGCTGCTGGATAATCAAATCGACATGCTGGAGCGACAACGGGAAGATTACTATAAAACCCTGGGCATCGAAAACACCGAGACCCTGCTGCGGCTCCTCAACAAGACGCCGGAAGCATACCGGGAGGAGCTGACTGAACCGGCCAGAGAAGAACTGGAAAGCGAGCTCCTGCTGGACGCCATCGCCGAGCGAGAGCAATTCGAGATCTCCGATTACGAACTGCATCAATTCCTGGCTGATGCCTTGTTACCTGATACGGAAAAACTGGAAGAATTGAGCGCTGAACTCGATAACAACCCCGACTACCGGGCTTATCTCGAAACCCTGGTCAAACGCCAACGGGCCCGCACCCTGCTGCTGGCTATTGCCAAGGGCGAGGACGTGCCTGCCCCCGGCGAACACCCCGTGCTCAGTGCCCCCGAGCCTGAAGAAACGAACGACAAAAACGAAGAAGATGCGGCCAGTAACGCCGAAGCCGAAACCTCGTCTCAATTAGAGACCGAGGAACAGGCCTCGCCTGAAGCATCCGACAACAACTAATCCACCACCACAACTCATACAATCAAGTTTGAACGACCATGACTATACCCAATCCCTATTCAATTATCCCCACCGTCATCGAGCAGACAGGACGTGGCGAACGCTACATGGATATCTACTCCCTGCTGCTCAAAGAACGTATCATTTTCCTGGGCATGCCGATCAGTGATCAGGTGGCCAACAGCATCGTGGCTCAGCTTCTGTGGCTGAACCATGATGATCCCGAACGCGACATCCAGCTGTACATTAACTCGCCCGGCGGGCATGTATACGCAGGCCTGGCCATCTACGACACCATGCAAATGATCCAGGCGCCTGTCAGCACCTGGGCCGTGGGTGTGACCGCCAGCATGGCCACCGTTTTGCTGGCTGCCGGAACCAAAGGCAAACGCTACGCCCTGCCTCACAGCACCATTCACATGCACCCGGCCGGCGGCGGCGCCCAGGGATACACCCCCGACGTGCGCATCCAGGTGCGTGAGCTCGAACGCCTGCAGAACGCCAACTTCACCATCCTGTCCAAACACACCGGGCAGAGCATCGAACAGATCGAGCGGGACTTTGACCGCGATCGCTACATGTACGCCCAGGAAGCCCTGGATTACGGCCTCATCGACCACATCTACGGTGAAACCAATCCCGCACTCGACCCCACTAACTCAGACTAATGACTCCAACACGCACCTGCTCTTTCTGCCAACGCGACCAGGACGAAGTCGGCCGCTTGATCGCCGGCCCCGGGGGCGTAGGCATCTGTGACGACTGCGTGGCCCTGTGCGTCGATATCCTCCATGAGGAAGGCATGCCCATCACCGACAAGGGCAGCGAAGACGCCGAATTCGGCCCCATTCCTTCCCCGCGCGAGATCGTTGCCCAACTCGATCAATATGTCATCGGGCAGGAACGGGCCAAAAAGGTGCTGTCGGTCGCGGTTTACAACCACTACAAACGCATCGACCCCGAGAACAGGGGCGGCGACGAAGTCGAGCTGCAAAAGAGCAACATCCTGCTGCTGGGACCCACCGGCTGCGGTAAAACCCTTATGGCCCAGACCCTGGCCCGCATCCTCGACGTACCCTTCACCATTACCGACGCCACCAGCATCACCGAGGCTGGCTATGTGGGTGAAGATGTAGAAAACGTCCTGGTGCGGCTGTTACAGGCGGCCGACTGGGATGTAGAACGCGCGGAACGCGGGATTGTGTACATCGATGAAATCGACAAGATCGCCCGCAAAAGCGGCGACAATCCATCCATCACCCGCGACGTGTCGGGCGAAGGCGTTCAGCAGGCCCTACTCAAGATCATCGAAGGCACCATCGCCAACGTCCCCCCACAGGGCGGCCGCAAACATCCCGAGCAGGAATTCATCCAGCTCGACACCAGCAATATCCTCTTCATCTGCGGCGGCGCCTTTGATGGCATGGAAGAGGTCGTGGCCAAACGCGTGGGCGCCAAAGGCCAGCTCGGATTCGGCCGTGCCACCACATCCAAAAAGCAGGAAGAGAAGTACCGCAGTCAGATGCTGTCCCAGGTCACATCGGAAGACCTGCTGCACTTTGGCCTGATTCCCGAGTTCATCGGCCGCCTGCCTGTCATCGTCAGTGTGGATCCGCTGGACACGGCCTCCCTCATCCGTATCCTTACCGAGCCCAAAAACGCCATTATCCGTCAATTCGAGCGCTTGCTCAGCCTGGATGGCGTTGACATTGAATTCACGCCCGAAGCGCTGGAAGCCGTGGCCGGCGAGGCCATGCGCCATAATACCGGCGCCCGCGGCCTGCGCACCATCGTGGAGCGCACGCTGCTGGATGTGATGTACGAAATCCCCGGCCGTGACGACGTGGTGAAATGCGTTATCAACGCCAACAATATCCGCACCGGCAGCCGCCCCATCCTATTGAATGCCCAGGGACAACCTCTGCCCTGGAGCGACCAGCAACTGGCCGAAAGCGCCTGACCTCACCCTCATCTGACCATGCTCCCCCCTCTGCAACCCCGTATTAACATCTGGTTCGAGGCGGATAACAAAGTCGCGATCAGCCTCTGGCGCGTTCACCTGCTACAGGCAGTGGATCGCACAGGCTCGATCAGCGCTGCAGCCACGGCCATGGGGGTGCAATACCGACTTGCCTGGCAACGTATCCACGAAATGGAAGAACGGCTGGGCATTTCGTTGGTCACAGCGACCATTGGCGGCCGCGGCGGGGGTGGCAGCACCCTCACCCCGGCCGCACACCAACTCATCGAGCGTTTTCTGGCCATGGCTGAAACCATAGAAGACCACGCCCATGCTGCGTATCATCAATACTTTCATGATCTCACCGAAGAGGAAACAACATGAACAACGCATCTCTGCATCAATCTCATGATCGTTTTGGCCGCAGGCGCTTTTTTTTACCAGTCGATATGTTATCTCGACATATCGGAATTGTCGTCATGGGAGTGTTATTGCTTGGCCTGTTGACGGCCTGCACCAATCCCCTCAATGACGAACCGACCCCGGCCGCCGGCACCAAGAATGAGCTGGTACTGGCCACGACCACCAGCACCTACGACAGCGGTTTGCTCGACGCTATTTTACCCGATTTTGAGGTTAAAACCGGCATTCGGGTGCGCGTAATCGCTGTGGGCACCGGACAGGCGCTGGCATTGGGCCGCGCCGGCGATGCCGACGTGCTGCTGGTACATGCCCGGCAGCTTGAAGACCAGTTCGTGGCCGATGGCTATGCCCCCTCGCGTACCGATGTCATGTATAACGACTTCGTAATCGTTGGTCCGGCGACAGATCCAGCCGGAATCAAGGGCATGAATGACGCAGCCGCCGCCCTGGCGAAGATCGCTGACAGTCAGGCCCCGTTTATCTCCCGCGGTGATAATTCGGGCACCCATGTCAAGGAACAACAGATCTGGCAGAAAGCCGGCATCACGCCCGGGGGAGACTGGTATCAGAGCGTGGGACAGGGCATGGGCGCGGTGCTGAACATGGCCAACGAGCAGCAGGCCTACACCCTCAGCGACCGCGGCACCTATCTTTCCCGCACGCAGTCCGGCCTGAACCTGGATATCCTGGTACAGGGCGACCCGATGTTACGAAATCCGTACGGGGTATTGCCCGTGACCCCGAACAAAGAAAATGATATCAATTACGACGCTGCTATCGCCTTCATCAACTGGATCACCAGCCCCGAAGTACAAACGATGATCGGTGAATATGGCGTCGAAAAATTCGGCCAGCCGCTCTTCTATCCCAACGCCAAAGCACAATAACGACATTCAGCATGGACACCATTATTCGCGGCTTCTGGCAGGCGCTGAATCTCATCATTCATCTCGATCCTGCGCTGCGCGAGATCATAGTTCTGTCGCTACGCGTCAGTGGCTCAGCCCTGATGATCAGCATCATCCTGGGCGTGCCCACCGGCGTATGGCTTGGCCTGCATAAATTCCGCGGACGCCAGCTTTTTATAGCCATCCTTTACACAGGCATGGGCCTTCCGCCGGTGGTCGTGGGTCTTGCCATTTACCTGCTGCTTTCGCGCCAGGGGCCGCTGGGCGTACTCGACTGGCTCTTCACGCCCCGGGCCATGATCGCTGCCGAAACCATCCTCGCATTCCCCCTGGTGGCCGGATTCACCA
>JAJRXO010000466.1 GCA_024276255.1 Chloroflexota bacterium
CTAACAACGAAAACGGAATCAGTCTTGCAATCATGTATTATCCAACTTATACGTGATTGCAAGACCTGACCGTTGCCGTTTTAGCTGTGCAATGGCTTGATACTGTGCCGTTGCTTGCGATGTCGTCTGGATTCCCGAAACAACCAACGGATTAGCAGCGGCACATAATCATCCAGCCCGGTTCTCTCGGGGCACTCATCACCTACCTCTGGGGTTCGGCATCATTGCCAGCCTATGCTGCTGTTACGTCCCCCCTTCCTTTAGGCCAACCGGCCTAAGATATTCCCCGGTCAGCGAGGATCTTATTAGGAACATTTCCTTGTAGAACCCGAGACAGAAGTAGCAGAAGAAAGGCTGGTCATCCTTTGATATCGTGGTATGCGCAAACGTATCACAACAAGAAAAGAGACCAGCCTATGTGCCGTATCCTGCCAGCAATCGAGTCACTGGATCAACATCTTTATCATCTGGAACATCATCCGGAGGCATACCGCCCACAGCAATGTCCGCACTGTGGCGTGGGTGGTGTCTGGCGTCACGGTCATTACCGGCGCAAGGCAGACCGTGACGGGGAAGATGGCGTCTATCTTGCCCCGGTGCCAATCCCTCGTTTCTATTGTCGTCACTGTCAGACGACCTGTTCACGGCTACCAGGCTGTATGGCTCCGCACCGGTGGTACCCGTGGATAGTCCAGCAAGCGGTGCTTGCTTTACTGCTGAGCGGGTCTTCTTTGCGCGAAGTGGCCCGGATGTGCCGGCCCGGCCGCCACACGATCCGTCGCTGGTGGTGCTGGCTGGAAGATCGATTCAATCGATACAGTTTTCACTTGCGCAGCCATTTTCCCGCGCTGGGGCGCACGACCTCACAGACCGCGTTCTGGTCGGCCTGTTTACACAGGATGTCACTGGCCGATGCGATGGCGGTGCTCGATCGAGAGGGGGTGATCATCCCATGATGTTCTGATCCGAGACGATCCGGGGATAGCCTCACAACTGCCGGTGAGTCACCCCACAGACTTTGCCCCTGTTGTCGCGGTTCGATTTGGGTTTTCCTCGTTGGCTCATTGATCACCGAGGAGAACCTGATGAACGATCTACACCCTGTGGCCCTGTTCCGCCTGTCTGTGCTCGGCCCCTTGGTCAGCCGGGATCGTCTGGAACGTGGCGAACTCAAACGGTTGATCCGAGAACTGGCCGGTCGTGACTACGACATTCCCGGCAGCGACCGTCAAGGCATCGGCGAGAAGACCATCGAAGCCTGGTTTTATGCCTGGCGCCGGGGCGGCATTGAGGCCTTGACGCCCAAGCCCCGTTCGGACCGGGGCCGATCCAGGCTGGCGTTGGCGGTTCAGGAGGCGATCCTGGATGCCAAGCGCAACAACCCCCGCCGTTCTATCGACCAACTGATCGCCTTGGTGGAGCACAGCGGTCAGGCGCCACGCGGGACGGTCCCGCGTTCCAGTGTCCACCGCCTGTTGCAAGGCCATGGGCTGTCCCGACCCAGCGGCGCCGCCAGTTTGCCGGAAGAACATCGCAGCTATGAAGCCCAATACGCCGGTGACATCTGGTATGGCGATGTGATGCACGGCCCCCGCGTGCCGGTCAACGGGCGGGTACGCAAGGTTTACCTGGTCTCACTGATGGACGATGCGTCCCGGTTGCTGGCCCACAGTGCGTTTTGCACCGGCGAGACGGCACTGGATATCGAGGGGGTACTCAAGTAAGCGGTGCTCAAGCGAGGACTCCCGGTTAAGTTGGTGGTTGATAATGGTCCGGCCTACCGGGCCAAGACCCTGCAGGGGATCTGCGCCCGACTGGGCATCCATCTGATCTATTGCCGTCCCTATGCCCCGGAGGGAAAAGGCAAGCTGGAGCGCTGGCACCGCACCGTGCGCGATCAGTTCCTCAGCGAGCTCGAACCCACGTGCATCCATGATCTGGCCGATCTCAATGCCCGTCTTTGGGCATGGGTTGAGAAAATCTACCATCGACGGATCCACAGCGGCCTGCAGGGGCAGACCCCCCTGCAACGTTATCAGCAGGATCTGGTGCGCATCCGTACGCTGGGCCAGCGTGCCGTTCGGTTGGACGCGCTCTTCTACCATCGGCTCTCACGCAAGGTGCGCAAGGATGGCACCGTCGCCTACCAGGGGCAGCGCTTCGAGGTGCCCTATGAATTGGTGGGTCAGTCGGTACAACTGGTGGTTGATCCGCACACCGGACAGGTGATCTCGGTGGAAAACAATCAGGGAGAGACGTTGGGTGAGGCGACACCGCTGGATGTACTGGCCAATACCCACCGCCGACGGCGTAAACCGGCTACGCCCGTCGAGGAGCATCAAACAACGCCTCAGGGACCCAACCTGGTGGAGATGGCCTACCGACAGTATCACGCCATCGATGATGATCTGGCCATCCCGGTGCACCCCACCCAAACCGAAAACGAGGAACTGTAAAAATGTATCAACAACACTTTGGGCTCCACCATGCCCCGCTGGGCAAACAGATATCGGAACTGTGGGATGACGGTACCCTGACCACGCTGGGGGACCGCTTCGGATGGTTGCTGGAAAGCCCGGGCGTGGGCCTGCTGACCGGCCCGGCCGGTGTCGGCAAGACCGCCGCTTTGCGCCAACTCACCCAGGACCTCAATCCGCACCGCTATCAGGTTATCTATCTGGCCGAAACCGACTTCGGCCGCCTCGATCTCTACCGCGGGCTGGCGTTGGCCCTGGGCATCGAACCCGCCTATCGCCGCGCCCAGCTGTGGCGGGACATCAAGGCGCGCATCCTGGAACTGGTCGATGGCAAACAGATCCTGCCGCTGTGGATCATCGACGAAGCGCAGAATCTACCCGCCGAGTTCTTCCGCGACTTCCCGGCCTTCCTCAACTTCGCCTTCGACTCCAGGGATCTGATGAGCGTCTGGCTGGTCGGACATCCCGCGCTGGCTCGCACCCTGGATCGGGCGCCCTATGCCGCACTGGCCAGCCGCATCCAGGCCCGCGTGCAGCTCGAACCCATCACCGAGCGTGAACGCTTCAAAGCACTGATCGACCATGCCCTGCAATCGGCGGGCTGTTCCCATACTCTGTTGGCCGACTCCGGCATGGAACTGCTACGACAGGCCTCCCTCGGGTTGCCCCGGCATGCCGGGCGCATCCTCAAGGCCGCCATGCAGATGGCGGTTCCCAAAGGACTGAACCATTTGCCGGATGAACTGCTACAGCAAGCCATCGAGGAGTTGCGATGAACGATGAGATGTCATCCTTCGCCGAATCAATCTCCGATGAAGCTGCTTTTGCGTTGAGCGAGGCACTGCACTGGCTGGCCCTGGCCTGTGAGGAGAAATACCTCGCCCAGATACGCCGCCATATGACTACCCTGAATGAAGCCAGACCGGTCGATCCCGACCAGCCCTGGAACTCAAACCCGCCGACTGAGTAACGCCGTCGTCCCACGTTCTTGAAGGGCGCGTGCTCCCGGAAAGAACGTGGGACAATCTTGCTTATCCCACCTCAATTAGGTCAGCATGAACGGGGGGAAACAGCGTGGGACGTAACACCTGCTTACCGAGCGATACAAATACAAACGACACTAAAAAGTCCGCTTCACGCAGGCTTTTTAGTGTCGTGATCTTTAACCTAAATTTATGGTGGGCCCGCACGGACTCGAACCGTGGACCAAGGGATTATGAGTCCCCTGCTCTAACCAACTGAGCTACAGGCCCGGTAACGAACTATCGTGTCGAGCTTTCGTTTCATCCGCATCAGGAAGACGAGGATGAGGAGTTGCCTTCGGCATCGATGAAGCTGCGCAGGTGATCGGAGCGGCTGGGGTGACGTAGCTTGCGCAGGGCCTTGGCCTCGATCTGACGAATGCGCTCGCGCGTCACATCAAACTGTTTACCGACTTCTTCCAGCGTGTGGTCGGTGTTCATGTCGATACCGAAACGCATGCGCAGCACCTTGGCCTCACGGGCGGTGA
>JAJRXO010000467.1 GCA_024276255.1 Chloroflexota bacterium
AGAAATGCCTGAGGGCAGTTACACCGCCTTCCTTTTTACAAAGGGCGAAAACGAAATCCTTAAAAAAATCGGCGAAGAAGCCATCGAGGTGATCATTGCCGCCAAAGGTGAAGGCGATGAGCGTGTCCTGTACGAATCGGCCGATCTCATCTATCATCTTCTCGTCCTGCTGGCCGCGCGCGAACTCAGCTGGCAGCAAGTAGAGGCAGAATTGGCAAAGCGGTTCTGATCGCTTTGCAATCCGACGCCACCCTGGCAGAGGCCGCAGCGATCATCTCGCACCATCGTCTTCTGGGCATACCCATCTCACATTCTCAAAGGCGGCAAACCCCGCCATTCGTACTCGTATCAAGGATAAACTTTCATGTCTGTTACTGCAATCGTAGGCGCCCAGTGGGGTGACGAAGGAAAAGGTCGCATTATCGACTATCTGGCCCAACGAGCCGATGTCGTCATTCGTTTTCAGGGCGGTGACAACGCCGGCCATACCGTGGTCAATGAATTCGGCAGACATGCCCTCCATCTCGTGCCGAGCGGCATCTTCAACCCCAGCACGCAGAATATCATTGGTACTGGTTGTGTCGTCAATCCCCAGTCCTTGCTGGCAGAGATGGAGGGTCTGGCCGCGGCCGGCATTAACTGCGACAACCTTTGGATCAGCACCCGGGCGCAAATGGTGATGCCCTACCATCCCATCCTGGATGTGCTGGAGGAAAAGGCCCGGGGGAAGGATAGTATCGGCACCACAAAACGTGGCATTGGCCCCGCATATAGCGATAAATCAGCGCGATCAGGTTTACGCATCGGCGATCTTCTGCATCCCGATTGGCTGGAGATACGCCTGGACAATGCGCTACGTACGGTCAACCGCAAAATCGAAATCCTGGGTGGGGAACCGGTCGAGGGACAGGAAGTATTTGCATTATTGATGGAGTTCAGAGAGAAGCTGGGAGATCGTATTGTGGATACGACGCCCATGGTTCGCCGCTTCCTGGAGACCAGAGCGGACATTTTGCTGGAAGGACAACTGGGCGTGATGCGCGACCTGGATTGGGGTATCTATCCCTACGTCACCAGCAGTAACCCTACCGCCACCTTCGCCCCCAGCGGAGCCGGACTACCGGCGCGCTGCATCGACGAGGTTATCGGTGTAGTCAAAGCCTACAGCACCGCGGTGGGTGATGGTCCCTTCCCCACCGAGCTGTTCGATGACGAGGGTGAGAAACTGCGTGAGATCGGACAGGAGTATGGGGCCACGACCGGCCGCCCGCGACGCTGTGGCTGGTTTGATGGTGTGGCTATTTCCTATGCTGCCTGGCTCAACGGCATGACGGGCCTTGCCATCACCAAACTCGATGTCCTCGATCATTTTGAACACATCAAGGTCTGCACAGGTTATCGTCTGCCTTCGGGGGAAATCGTCACTGATACGATGCCGGACACGCCGATATTGTACGAAGTATCGCCTGTTTACGAGTCATGGGATGGCTGGCTGAGCTCCACCAGTCATTGCCGCTCCTGGGATGATCTCCCCGAGCAGGCTCGCGTCTACATCCAGCGCCTCAGCGAACTGGCTGGTGTTCCCATTGCCTATGTCTCGGTAGGCGCCGAGCGTGAACAGATGTTTGCAGTATGATTGACCACTCAGTTTTTCAATCTCCCTTCAGCTGGCGCTACGCAAGTGAGGAGATGCGACACATTTTTTCCGAGCATCACCGTCGCATTCTGTGGCGCCGGGTGTGGGTGGCAATCGCGCGAGCGCAGGCAACAGTGGGCCTGGTCAGCGCAGAGCAACTGGCCGATATCGAGACTCATGCCGAGGAGATCGACATTGCTCGCGCTCTGGAATTCGAAGCATCCCTCCGACACGATGTCATGGCCGAAATTCGCACGTTCGCCGAACAATGCACTATCGGCGGCGGGGTCATCCATCTCGGCGCTACGAGTATGGATGTGGTGGATAATGCCGAGGTGCTACGCCAGGCTGAAGCCCTGGCTCTGGTGCGAGCCAGGCTGCGGTCCCTGATCGAGCAACTGGCGGAGTTGGTGGAACGCTATGCCGACATCCCCGTGATGGGCTATACCCATATCCAACCGGCTGAGCCCACGACCCTGGGCTATCGCCTCGCCCAAACGCTGCAAGATCTGGTCATGGATCATGAAGAGATCACGCGGGTGCAGTCGAATCTCAGGGGCAAAGGTATGAAGGGAGCCGTGGGCACCATGGCTTCTTACGAACAATTGCTGGCCGGCACAGGGATCACGGCAGCAGAGTGGGAACGCCTTGTCCTCGCTGAATTGGGGCTGGACGCGTGGACGGCCACGACTCAGACCTACCCGCGCAAGCAGGATTGGTTGTTGCTCAATGCCCTTGCCGGACTGGCGCAATCGCTCTACCGCTTCGCCTTCGACCTCCGCATCCTGCAATCTCCCCCCTTTGGCGAGCTCTCGGAACCCTTTGGCAAGGAACAGGTGGGCTCCTCGGCCATGCCCTTCAAACGCAACCCCGTCACTGCTGAAAAAATCGATAGTATCGCCCGCTATGTGGCGAGCCTGCCCCATGTGGCCTGGCAAAACGCCGCCCATAATCTCCTGGAGCGCACCCTCGACGACTCCGCCAATCGCCGCAGTATCATTCCCCTCGCCTTTCTGGCCAGCGACGAGCTTCTGATCGCCAGTGGCTGTCTGCTGCGCCAGCTCAACGTTTGGCCGGCAGCAATTCAGCGAAACTTAGGCGCCTATGGCGTCTTCGCTGCCAGCGAACGTCTTCTGATGGAGGCTGTCAAAGCCGGAGGCGATCGCCAATTGCTGCATGAGGTGATTCGTAAACACAGCCTCACCGCCTGGGCAGCCGTACAGCAAGGCGACGCTAATCCCCTGGCCGGGCTGCTCGCCGCCGAACCTGAACTCAGGCGCCTGCTCAGTCCCGAGCGTATCCTCGCTCTCCTCGATGCCAGCGCCTATGTCGGAGAGGCGCCAGAAAGGGCGAGAATGGTCGCCCGGGCAGCCCTGGCGAAAATCAATGAGTCGTGAGATTCTGTGCTGATGTGGAAGGCGTCGCTTGCACCGGGAACATCATACGATGGACGCCCGTTCAAGTCAGTTGCTACTCAGGCGGAAGCCAGCAATGTGACGCTGCGCGGGGGGAGGACAACGTCGTCGGCTGATAACAGGCTGCCATCGTCCCGCGCCCAATCGCCCGGGGGCAGGGTCACTGTCCGGGAATCAGCGCCGACGTTGATCAGCACCAGCACGGTATCGTCGGCATATCGGCGCTGCACCAGCCACACACCGGCCTTATTATGCAGGCGCAGGGTTTGCAGATCGCCGTACGCTGCGGCCGGATGTTGCCGCCGCCAGCGGATCAGGCGCCTGAAATAGGCCAGCAGCTCAGCGTCTTGCTGATCGCCCCAAAGCATGGGGTGGCGGGATTCTTCGCGATGAGGGCCCTTAAGGCGGGGCTGCGACAGGCCTACCTCGGTGCCATAGTAAAGGATGGGGGTGCTGCCCAGGGCCAACAGCAACCCAATCGCCAGCTTCAGGCTCTCCCTGTCGCCGTGCAGCACCGCCAACAGGCGGTTCATATCATGGTTTTCCACGAAACTGGGGCGAGTGAAGTCGGGCGGGAAGAAGTGATGGCTGCGGATCAGACTGCTGGCAAACGATTCGATGTCGGCCGGGGCTGGCTTGCTGAGCAGAAGTCGCATCTGGCGCGTAAAACCAAAATCAAGACAGCCATCCAGTCGCCCCACATAGCTGCGCAGATCAGCGCTGCCCAGGGTCACTTCACCCACCAGCCAGCAATCCGGATTCACCTCTTTGCACGCCAGCCTGAATGCGGTCCAGAAGTCGTGACTCGGTCCAGCGGCATAGTCCAGGCGGTAGCCATCGATATTGAATTCACGCAACCAGTACTGGGCCGCATCGAGAACGTAAGCGCGGGCTGCGGGGTGATCAAGATTCAGTTGCGGCATGCTGGCCACATCGAAGAAACAACGATAGCCGTGCTTATACGCGTCGGAGAAACTATACCAATGGCGATAAGGGCTACTGGCATCGCGCAGTGCCTCCCGGAACGGTGCAAACTGCACACTGGTGTGATTGGCCACGAAGTCGAGGATGATGCGGATGCCGCGGGCATGGGCATCATTGACCAGCTTTCGAAGACCTTCCTTGCTGCCGAAGTGCGGGTTGATCTCGAAATAGTCCGAGGTGTCGTAGCCATGATACGTGGGGCTGGCGAAGATCGGGGTCAGCCAGACGGCATTGACGCCCAGGTCCTGGATATAACCGAGCTTTTGGCGAATGCCCTGCAACGTGCCTCCGCTGTACAGGCTGAGTCGGGAGGGGCGGAGATAATGTGGGGGGGCAGGGGCAAAACGATCGACTACGATCTGATAGATCACGGCTTCGTGTGCCCAGGCAGGGGTAGTGTAATCATCCACACTGTATCCATACACCGCGGGGAGGGCGGGCGTGCCGTCCATGTTCGCCTCGCTACTCCAGATACTGAAGCCGGGCTCGCGTTGGCGCCAGCCCTCGATACGATAACGCACCTGCGTACCCAGGGGCTGTGCGGGTATCTCAGCCTGCCAGATCTCGCCATAATCCCAGTGCACCGGTATCCACGTTGTTTCCGACGGTTGCAGAGGAATGGCAATGCCGTTTATGGCCTGCCCCCGTTGCCCGCGCGGTTCAGTGCCATCCAAAGTGACATAGGCGGTGATGGCATCGAGCACGATACCCGGCCCCACCTGCACAGAAATGCGCACCGGCTGCCCTGCCCGGGGGCGCAGGGGGCTGATGGCATGACCGTGACGCAGGCCCGAAAGCCGACGTCTTTCGCTTTCCAGCAATCCGGCATCGGCTTCCAGGTGCCCGAAGATGAAATCCTGCATCAGGATGCTATCGTTGCTCATGCCCGCCTAACCTTTGACGGCTCCCACCGTGAGGCCGCTCTGTAATTGATCCTGAACGAAATAGAAGAGGATGAGCGTGGGGATGGCTGCCAGCAGGGCGCCGGCCGCGAAAGGCCCCCAGTTTTGCGAAAAACGGCCGCTCACAAAGAGACTGAGTCCCACGGCCAGCGTGAAATTGTTGATGTCTTTGAGCATCACCCGCGCCAGCAAATAGTCACCGTATGTGCCGATGAAGGTGAGGATGAAGATGACGACGAGGATCGGCCGCACCAGGGGCAGGATGATGTACACAAAAGTTTGCAGCGACGAGGCCCCATCCATGTGCGCCGACTCATCCAGATCGCGGGGGATGCTGTCGAAAAAGCCCTTCATCAGCCAGGTGTTGAAGCCCATGGCCCCGCCCAGGTAGATGAGGATGAGCCCACCCAACGAGTCGATGCCGATCACGGGGTAGTATTGGCCCAATTGGCGCAGGATGAGGAAGAGGGCGACGATGGCCAGGATGTTGGGGAAAACCTGAGCCAGCAGGATGCTCTTGAGTAGGGACTGGCGGCCGCGAAAGCGGAAGCGCGAGAACGCATAGGCGGCGAACGAGGTGATGCTGACCACCAGCAGCGATGTGGTGAGCGATACAAACAACGAGTTGCGCATCCACAGCAGGAAGGGCGTGTTGCCTTCAGTGTTCAGCAAGATGAAGCGAAAGTGGTCGAATGTGGCGCCTTTGGGGACGATGCTGCGGCTGGCGATGGAGCTGGCGGGATTGACGGCAGCAGAGAAGATATAGATCACCGGCAGCAGGGCAAAGGCAATGGCCAGAATGCCCACGGTCAGGCGCCAGGCTATCGAGAACCTTTTCTGTCGGCGCAATGAGCCAGCGCGTGTGGTACTAGACATTTTCAGAAAGCTCCTCCAGCATACCGGTGTAGCGGAAGTTGAACAGGGTGATGGCGGCAACGATGATGAAGATGAGGATGGCAATCGCCGCTGCCAGGCCATAATCGGCCCCGCGACCGCCGGCAAAGGCCAGGCGATAGGTGTAGCTGATGAGGATGTCGGTGTGACCGGCCGGCGTGGGGGTGCCGCTGATGGGCGGCCCGCCCTTGTTGTAGAGATCGATGATCGTGAAGTTGTTGAAGTTGAAGGCAAACGAACCGACCAGCAACGGGCCCACGGAGATCAGCAGCAGGGGCAGGGTGATGCGCCAGAACTGATAGAAGCCACTGGCGCCATCCACCACCGCGGCTTCATAGATATCGCGGGGAATGGCCTGCAGGGCGCCGGTGGTGATCAGGAACATGTAGGGAAAGCCCAGCCACAGGTTGACGATGAGAATACCGATTTTGGCCCACAGTGGATCGGTAAACCAGCCGGGATTCCACACCGTGCCGATCACGCCCAGGATGGGATTGAACATGCCGCGCCAGATCAGCACGCTGATGAAGGCCGGCAACGCGTAGGGCACGATCAAGAGCACGCGCATCGTGCGGCGGAAGGGAAGCTCGTCCTCATTGAGGGTGAGTGCCAGAAACAGGCCCAGGGCGAAGGTCAGCAACACGCTGAAAAAGGCATAGGCAAAGGTCCAGCCGAAGATCAACAGGAAGGGGCCGCGAATGGTGGGACTCTTGATGATGCGAACGAAGTTCTTGAACCCCACCGTGGTGGGAAAGCCTGGCCGCAGGATCTCTCCGTCGTCCGCTGTGAACGTCCCCTCCACAGCCCTGTATATCTTGCCAGTTTTCTGATCGATCATGGCGTCCTGCGCCGCGTCGTACACATAACGCTGCTGGAATTGGGCCGCTTCCCTGGTGTTTTTCACCTGCACGGACCCCACTTCCGGCCCAAAGGTCATGTCTTGCAAATCGGCCAGCGCCCTGAAAATATCCTTTTTCTGCAGGCGCACATAGCCCTCGATGCTGGTGGGAATGCCGTCTTCGTCCAGGGGGCCCAGCCCTGGCACCTGATCGGGTGTGAGGAAGGGTTCATTGGGCTTGGCGAAGTAGCTCGTCCCGTCCTTGGCCCGCAGCCATAGGGCGTATTGTCCATCGGGCGTGCGGAAGCCCGTCCACTGGAATATCTGGCCCTCTTCCGGCAGGTACTGCACCGACTCCAGCTGGCGGACGGCCAGCGGTTTTTCGATGAGATGGCCGTCGCCGTAGTTGGTAAAGGCTGTATAAACTGTAAAAAGAACGGGATAGATATGCAGCAGGATCATGAAAGCCAGCCCGGGCGCAATCCAGCGCATGGGCATGGCCGAGCCCCGCAGGAAGACGATGTTGATGAAAAGAATGACGAAACCTAGCGCTGCTGCCAGCGGCCCGGCGCCATCAAAGATCAGCTGATAAATCAGCCAAATACCCCAGGCATCCAGAAGCGCCAGGAAACCCAGGCGCAGAAACAGAGCAGGTAAATTATCTGCCAGGGACGAGAGGGGGCCAATCGGCCCCCCCTCTTTTCTGGCTGTCTTGGCAGCCATGGTTATCAGCCTCCAGCAATGGTGGCTCGGATCTGTTCGGCAGCGTTCTGGAAGGCAGTGACGGGGTCTTCAGCCTGGTTGAAGATGAGGGTGATGGCATCTCCCCAGGCGCCCCAGACAGCGGACATCTCGGGGATGGCGGGCATGGGCAGGCCGTTGACGCCGGCGGCGGCAAAGGCGGCCAGATCAGGATCGTCGATGGCCTCGCGTACGGCCTTGAAAGCCGAGGGGCGGGGATCAGCCTCGAAGATGGCCTGCATGACTTCCGGCGTGGCAACGAAATCGTTCAGGAAGGCCTCGGCCAGCAGCTTGTTCTCGCTGAAGGCGCTGACCATGAAGCCCTGCACGCCCAGGAAGGGCTGGGCATCCTGCACCTCGCCGGGGATGGGGGCGATGGCATAGGGGATGCCGGAT
>JAJRXO010000468.1 GCA_024276255.1 Chloroflexota bacterium
CCGGCTGAACTACAGCTTGCCCTGCAACACATTCTCTCCATCGGCGCCAGTTCGGGCGCCGACGCACTCAAGGGATTGATGTATCATGAATACGCAGAAATTTGTCTATCAAGCCCCACTCGCTAAAACTGCGGCTGCCCTGCGCAGCGGCGAACTCGATCTTCTCGACTACTGGACCCGGCTTCTGGATCATATCGAGTCCGTGGAACCCCATGTGCAGGCCTTTGTCCCCGAACCGGGGCGCCGGCAGCGCCTGCTGGCCGCGGCCGAAGCCCTTATGGCTCGCTACCCCAAGCCGGAAGAGCGACCGCCCCTGTTCGGCGTGCCGCTCGGCGTCAAAGACATTATCCAGGCTGAGGGTTTTGTCACCCGCGCCGGATCGCAACTGCCCCCCGACGAACTTACTGGGCCCGAAGCGGATAGCGTGCGTATGTTGCGCGCGGCCGGCGCCCTGGTCGTCGGTAAAACCGTGACCACCGAATTCGCCTACTTTGCCCCCGGCCCCACCCGCAACCCCCACAATCTGGCGCATACGCCCGGTGGATCCAGCAGCGGTTCGGCGGCGGCTGTGGCCGCGGGCATGGCCCTGCTGGCCATGGGCACCCAGACCATTGGCTCGGTGATCCGGCCAGCGGCGTTTTGCGGCATCATGGGCTACAAGCCGACCTATGGTCGCATCATCACCAGCGGCCTGCTCTACTTCTCTCGATCCGCCGACCACATCGGTCTCTTCACGCAGGATGTGGGGGGGATGGCCCTGGCTGCAGGGGTGGTCTGTAACAGCTGGCTGGCCGCAACCGTCGACAGGCGGCCTATGCTGGGCATCCCCACCGGCCCTTATCTGGAACAGGCCACGCCGGAAGCGCTGCAAGCATTTTCCCATCAGGTGCAGCAACTGAAAGACGCTGGCTACGAAGTGCGGGAGGCGTCTGTGCTGGTCGATATCGCCGAGATAAACCGCAATCACAACCTGATGATCGCGGCCGAATTCGCGGCTGAACATAGGCATCTGTTTGCCGAATTTGCCCATCTCTATCGGCCGCGAACAGCCGAACTCATCCGTACCGGCCAGCAGGCCGACGCCGACGCCGTACAGGAAATCCGCTCCGCCCGAGCCATATATCGCGAGGAAATCCAGCACGTCATGGATGTCAATGGCATCGACCTGTGGATCTGCCCTGCCGCGCCCGGCCCGGCGCCTGAGGGCATCGACAGTACCGGCAATCCGATCATGAATCTGCCCTGGACCTACATGGGCCTGCCTGCCATCACCCTGCCTGCCGGCAAGGCGGCCAATGGCCTGCCCCTGGGCTTGCAGGTGGTCGGGCACTGGCTGAGCGATGAGGTGCTGCTGGCCTGGGCCGAAGACATGGCGCCAGTCGTTGTCAGCCCCGAAAACGACGGGGACTGAGCAGAGAGATCATGCCTCTCGCGAAACCCAATCTCCCCGCCTGCCGTATAACCCATAAAGAACCTCGATTTCCGATAAACCGCAATTCAATAGACCTCTCGCAAGGGCCGATTGCATTCAGACGCCTTTACGAGGGTTTCCCGCCGAGCAATACGATTTCTGCTCTGTGGGCATAAATCTCACTGCTAACGTACCAAGGAACCACCCGTGGCCCCTCGCGCGACCAATCCCGCTGAGAAGCGTTGGATTGCCGGAGCCCTGGCGGGCGATCCCCAGGAATTTGCCCACCTCATTCAAGCCTATCAGAATCCTGTCTATAACTTGTGCTATCGCATGCTCGGCCAGCACGAAGACGCCGAAGACGCCACACAGGAGACATTCCTGCGCGCGTACACGCACCTGCACCAGTACGACAGCAACCGCCGCTTTCTGAACTGGATTCTCACAATTGCCTCCCACCTGTGCATCGACCGCCTGCGCAAGAAAAAACTACACACCCTGCCGATTGACGCCGTGCCAGCCCCCGAACAAGTCCACACAAATGGCGTTAGCCCGGAACACATCGCCGTAGCGCGTGAACAGGCCGACGAAATCCAGGGCTGGTTGGCGCAACTGCCTGCCGACTATCGCACCGCCATCATCCTCCTGTACTGGTACGGCTTTTCGTACGAAGAGATCGCCCAAATCCTGCATGTCAGTGTACCGGCCGTCAAATCACGTCTGCACCGGGCCCGTAAAAAACTGGCCTCGCTCATCACATCGCATGCAGTCAATATTCCTGCCGCTTCAAACCCCTGACCCGATCTGCTCATGAGCAACTGCGAACAACAACTGCAACAACTCTTCCTGGCCCTCGACCGACATCCTGCAACGGAACATGCCGCGCTGCGTCGCCGCTGGCTGGCCCAACACCCCCAATGCGCCTCTCTGGCTCAGACCTGGCTGCTGATGGATGAGCGACTGCGGGCTGCGCCCCTGCAGCCGGCGCCCGACGCCCTGGCTATAGAGATCGTGCAAGCTGTACTGGAACAACGCCGCCACGATCGGCGCGTGTTGGCCGGGCTTACAGTCGTGGGCGGGGTAATGTCACTCCTCCCCACCCTTCTGCTATCGCTGGCCTTGTTGATAGGCATCGGATTGTTGATCAACCCGGCCATCGCTGCTCCCATCATCGGCTTCCTGTTAGCCAGCATGCGGGGCGTCTTTATTCTACTCAGCCTGCTCACCACTCTTGCCCACACTCTCAGCCCCTGGCTGCTGCCGTTACTACTCCTGACCGCAGGCGGCATCCTGACGCTGGTTGGACTGGGGCTATCACGCAACCTGAGCCCTGTACGGGCGTCATAACCGGTCTATCGATACGGAGGCAATCATGAACCGCCACGCCAAATGGATACTGCTTCTTGTGTTCGTTCTGATAGGGCTGGGCACCCTGGCTACGGCTCATGCCCAGGGTCCCATTTACGGCGACAGGCTGATCATGGGCGGCCGCTTCACGTTGCGGGCTGGGGAGATCGTGCGGGGAGATGTGGTGATCTTCGGTGGGGTGGCCGATCTGCAGGCCGACAGCCTGGTCACGGGTGATGTAGCCATCATCGGCGGGACTGCCAGCATCGACGGTCATGTGCAGGGTAATATCTCGGTCGTGGGCGGGGTTCTACAACTGGGGCCGCATGCTGTCGTGGAGGGCAATGCCGTGGAGGTTGGTGGACAATTCGACCGCGACCCCTCAGCTATCATTCAGGGTGACGTCATTCACAGCTTCGATTTCGGCCGCCGCAATCTGGATGGCATCGAAATCCCGCTACCCGAAGATATCCCTGTCCCCCAACCGGATTTCTCACCCCAGCAGTCCAACCCGATGCGCGGCATCTTTGAGTTCTTCTTCTATCTGATGACGCAGGGCCTGACGGCGCTGGCCTGGGCGATTGTGATGGCCGCCTTCGGATTATTACTGGTTATCCTTGCGCCCCAACATGGTATGCGGGCTCGTCAAACCATCGTCAACCGCCCTCTGGTCAACTTTGCTGTGGGACTGCTCACGATCCTGCTCCTGATACCGGTTTTCAGCGCACTCATGATCACTATCTGTCTGGCACCTCTGGCCATGGCGCTGGGTCTGCTGATATTGCTGGCCTCGCTGCTGGGCTGGTTGACCGTGGGCTGGGAACTGGGTCATCGCGTGCTGGAGGCCTTGCATGTGGACAGCACCACGCCCTTGACCGAAGCCCTGATCGGCATTGTGTTGCTTACCCTGATGTGGCGGCTTCCTATGGTGATCCCCTTCCTGGGCACATTGGCATCCTGGACTGTGGGTATTGTCTTCGGCTGCCTTGGTCTGGGAGCGATCATCCTCAGTCGCTTTGGCACGCAGGTCTATCCGGTGCCACCGAAAAGAAAGGCGCTGGTTCCCCTGGCCCCGACCCCGGATGAGTAGAGATTGCGCAGCGGTTGGCATGCTAGAGTGCTGGCCGACAGGAAGTCGGGCTCTTGGGGCCGGCGGCCAGCAGCAAGCGCCGACAACGCTGATACAGTCTCCTGCAAAAAACGTATCTTGACGCCTGGCCCGAAACCGTTTATAATAGCAGTACTGAATGGTAGATTGCATTGACGAAAGTGGGCGCCCCCCACTTTTTTCTTTGCCTACCTCCCTTGAACACACCGTTATGTTGAGTTAAGTCTGCAATGAATAAACAATTGCTCATGGCCATCAATCAGATCTGCGCCGAGCGTAATCTGCGGCCGCAGGTCGTCATCGATGCCGTTGAACAGGCGCTGGTCAACGCCTATAAACGTAATTATGGTTCCGCCGGTAATGTGGAAGCCAGATTGGACCCGGAAACGGGCGACATGCACATTTACGCCCGTATGGAAGTGGTGCCCGCCGATGAACTGGAAGACCCCACCACCCAGATCTCTGTGGAAGAGGCAAAGGAAATCGATCCTGAGCACGCCGCGCCCGGCGAAGTTGTGCTGATCGAAAAGCCCACCGCCGAATTCGGTCGCATCGCTGCTCAGACCGCCAAACAGGTCATCCTGCAGCGCATCCGCGAAGCCGAGCGCGAAACCATTTACGAAGAATACGCCACGCGCGAAGGCGAGCTCATTCAGGGTACGGTTCGCTCTATCGACAACAACGGCAGCCTGATCGTTGCCCTGGATGGTGGTCGCGCCGAGGGCATCATGAGCCGATCCGATCAGATCCCCACCGAACGCTATCGCCCCAACTCGGGTATCCTGGCCTATGTAAGCGACGTTTCTCGCGGTAACCGCGGTCCGGTCATCCACCTCAGCCGCTCACACCGCAACATGTTGCGACGCCTGCTTGAAAAAGAAGTACCCGAGATCAAACAGGGAACGGTCGAGATCAAAGCCATCGCCCGCGAAGCCGGTTCCCGATCCAAGGTGGCTGTCGCGGCCACGCAGCCGGGCGTCGATCCGGTCGGTTCGTGTGTGGGTATGCGCGGTGTGCGCATTCAGAACATCGTCAACGAATTAAACGGGGAAAAAATCGACGTCATCGAATGGCACGCCGACGGCGAACGCTTTGTGGCCAACGCCCTCAGCCCGGCCAAAGTAGTCGATGTGCTGCTGTTCCCCGAACACGACAAGACCGCTATGGTCGTGGTGCCAAACAATCAACTTTCTCTGGCCATCGGCAAAGAAGGCCAGAACGCCCGCCTGGTCGCCAAACTCACGGGCTGGCGCATTGATATCAAGAGTGAAACCGAAGCCGCCAACGAAGGCATGGATGAGATCGAGCGGCAGCGCATTCGCCAGGAACGCAAGAAACGCTCCCAGGCCGATGATCTGCTGGAAGCCGCCCGTCGCATGCTGGAAGAAGTGGCTCCGGTGCCTGAGGGCCTGCCCACATTGTTGGAACCGGAAGATGTCCTGGCCACAGTCGACGAAAAGCCGGCGTTCGAAGAAAGCCTGGCCGAAGTAGTTGGCGACGAAGCACTGGCCGAGGCCGCTTTGCAGGAGATAAGCCTGGAAGCCGAAGAAGTACCGACTGCCCCCAACTTCGATCTGGCGGCAGCGCTGTCCGAGGCCATGGCCGGAGGCGGCAGCGAAAGCGCTGCTCCGATCATCGATGAAAAGCTCTACCAGCAGCTCTTCAAAGAGGACGAGGACAAGGAAGAGACCGAAGGCACGGGCAAATCAAAGAAGAAGAAAAAGAAAAAGCAGCGGCGTAAAGACCGTCGCCTGGTCTTCGACGAAGACAAAGGCCGGGTCATCGCCGTCAAACGCCGCAAGCGCGATCGTGGCGGCGAAGCCGGCCTCGGTAGCATCGACGATCTCGATCTTGATCTGGAAGATTTCTAAGAACCACTCCCATTCCACCCGCACTCATTGTCCCGGACAATGAAAGGCCGACGCAAACACATCCCCCAACGCACCTGTATCATCTGCCGACGCACCTATTCCAAGCGGGAACTGACCCGCATTGTGCGTACAGCCGACGGTGTACGCGTGGATCCCACGGGTAAACTGGCCGGTCGTGGCGCCTACGTGTGTAACGACAACGCTTGCTGGCAACAACTGCCTGCCAGTAACGCCCTGGCCCGTGCCCTGAAAACCAGCCTCAGTCCGGAGGACCGGGCTGCACTCCTGGCAGTCATCGCTGCCCGCATGGCCGCCGCATGCGAGAACCCGGCATGATCGCCCAGCATTCTACCCACCCGGTGTGGCGGCCCACACATTCCATATATCTCTCTGCCTCTCCCTCGGGAGCACTGGTCATGCTTTAAGCCAGCATTTGCTTGCCTCAGCAATACCAAATCCTCCCGGGGTCCATGGCAGTTTTCCTCATCTGTTATTTCTCTGCCATATCACTCGCTAGGGAGGATTATCTATGTTCAAATCTATGCCCAACCGTAATAACGCACCCAAAGCCCGCCGCGACCCCCAGCGCCCTGCCTCTCCTCGCCTGGCCAACGCACGACGCCGCAGTAACCGCTCGCGTAATCAACAACGCAAACGATCCTCCTCGCCGGGCTCTTCGAGCTCCCAAACAAAACAGGCCGTGGCGACGCCGAGCGTTGTCAAAACCCAAGCACGTCCCACAAAAATCGAAATCCCGGAAATCATTTCCGTGCGCGATCTCGCCCAGGTCATGGGCACCAATCCCATTGAGATCATCAAGATACTCATGAGCTACGGCACCATGGCCACGATCAACGAACTCATCGACATCGACACCGCCACCATCGTGGGTGAAGAACTGGGCATCGAAGTCGTGCGCGAGACCATAGCCGAGCCCGAGATCGAGGAAGGCGCCGAAGGCCCCAAGACCCTGCGCGAGCGCCTGCTGGAGATGGAGGAAGATCCCAGCAAGCTCCAGCCCCGCCCGCCCGTTGTCACCGTGCTCGGTCACGTGGATCACGGCAAGACCACCCTGCTTGATGCTATCCGCAATACCAATGTGGTAGCCGGCGAATCCGGTGGCATTACCCAGCACATCGCCGCCTATCAGGTCAATGTCAACGGCAGCAAGATCACCTTTCTCGACACCCCGGGCCACGCTGCCTTTACAGCCATGCGCGCCCGTGGCGCTCAGGCCACCGATATCGCCATCCTGGTCGTGGCAGCCGATGACGGCGTCATGCCCCAGACTCGCGAAGCCATCGCCCATGCCCAGGCAGCACGGGTTCCCATCATTGTCGCCCTGAACAAAATCGACAAAGACAATGCCAATCCCGATCGGGTCAAACAACAGCTGGCCGACATGGGCCTGCAGCCCGAAGACTGGGGCGGTGACACCACCATCGTGCCC
>JAJRXO010000469.1 GCA_024276255.1 Chloroflexota bacterium
CGATGTTTTGTGTAAAAAGATGTGGTAAAATGGTAGCAGAGGGTGTCCGGCACGCCGGAATCCCTGAGTTTAGGATTATACCACAATTCAGACGAATGGAAATAGGATTCATTCAGCAAAAAGACCGACGAATCGTGAGATACATCCCCGAGTTCTCAGTATAAAACGATTATACTGAGTAGTTGGCAGACAATACGCAAGCGCCTTCAGGAAACAGGACGGTTTGTCTTTTACCGGAGCTTTATGTTCCGAAAAATCGGTATATCTGGTCGTTTTTCCGCTTCCCACCTTTACTCAGCCGTAGCTTTCCGTCCATGATAGAAACCACTATCGATCGTAAACTGGATATTACACTCCATGTCTGTACGGGTATAATTGATTATGAGCAACTGGTACAAGCGGTTGAAGCCTTTTATACAGGCAAACCCACCATGCACCTCATCTGGGATTTTACCGATGCCGACATCAGCTCCCTGACCACTGACCACATCAGAATGCTGGCGACCCTGGTTAAAAACGTGGCCCATTCCCGTGTTGGCGGCAAAACGGCCATCGTGGCCGGTCAAAACATTACTTTCGGCATGGCCCGTATGTATCAAATCCTGGCTCAGATGATGAAGCAGATCGCCCAGGTGGAAGTCTTTCGCGATCTGAACACCGCCCGGGTCTGGATTCTGGAGTGAGCGCACCGGGACTGTGGGGCATCACTCATCCTATTCAACCGAGAGAATATAATCGTAATAGGGCTGGCCGCCATAGTGTAGCTCGATCTCGTAATCGGGCAACGCTGCCCGAAGCTTTTCAGCCAACCCCTGGGCCGCCGATTCGGGCACCTCGGCGCCAAAATACATTGAGATCAGCTCGCATTCCTCATCTCCATCCACCACTGCCAGGGCATCCAGAATGAGCTGTTGATGATCATCACCCTTGCTCACCAGCTGGCCATCGGCAATGGCAATGAGATCGCCCTTGCGTACACGGACATGGTCGAATTCGGCATCGCGCACCGCAGTGGTGATCTCGATGGTGTGGACGTCCTCGAGCGCCGCTTGCATGGCCGCGACATTTTGCGCTGCTTTGGCATCGGGTTGATAGGCGAGCATGGCGGCAATGCCTTCGGGCATGGAACAGGTGGGGATGACGTGGATCTTTTTGGCGGAGATCTGGGCAGCCTGTTGCGCTGCGAGGATCACGTTTTTGTTGTTGGGCAGGATGATCACTTCGTCGTATTCGAGTGATTCGGCAGCCTGCAGCAAATCGTCGATAGAAGGATTCATTGTCTGCCCGCCCAAAACCACCGCACACACATTCAAGCTCTCAAATACACGGGCCAGCCCGGCGCCGGATGCCACGGCGACCACGTTGGCACATTTATTATCGATGATCGACGGCACACCCGGTTGCGGCGTCGTGCCCGGCTGCATGCGCGTCTCATCCCATTCCCCCTTGCGGCGCAGGGTCTGCAGGGTCATATTTTCCAGGACGATGTCATCCAGATAGCCCAACGAGGCGCCGTAGCTGAGGAAAGGCCCTGGATCATCACTATGCACGTGCACCTTGACAATGGGGCCCGACTGACCGACCACCACGCTTTCACCGCCCATGTCCAACAGGGTCTGGCGGATCTGATGTTCATCCAGGTGTTCGCCATAGATCAGGAACTGGATATCGTATCCCCATTCCTCTTCTCCCACCGCTTCCAGGTCGGGTTGAGGCATGGCTGTAGCGGTGTCGGCGGTGATCTGGTCGGGCATGGGCAGATGCACACCGTTGAGATATTGCAGCATCCCCTCCAGCAAATAGTACAAACCCTGGCCACCGGCATCGACCACACCGGCTTTTTTGAGAATGGGAAGCAGATTGGGGGTGTTGTCCAGCGCCTGCCGGGCCTTGCTCAGGGTAGAGTCCATCACAAAACGCAAATCCGGATTCAGAGCAGCAGCATGTTCAGCAGCATCGGCTGCTTCGCGCATGACGGTGAGAATGGTGCCCTCGACCGGCTTGATTACACCCTGGTAGGCTGTTTCCTTGGCCCGTTTCATGGCCTCAGCCAGGATGGAGGCATCGATCTCCGTGGCATCGTGCATGGTGTCGGCCATGCCGCGCAATATCTGCGACAGGATCACGCCGCTGTTGCCGCGGGCGCCGCGAATCGCTCCCTGGGCAATGGCCTGAGCGATGTCACTGGCCTTTTCCCCCGTTCGCTGTGAGGCTTCCTTCCAGGCAGCCTGCATGGTGAGCACCATGTTGGTGCCGGTATCGCCATCCGGCACGGGAAAAACATTCAGCGCATTGACGATCTGGCTGTGCTGCTTCAGCCAGCTGAAGCCGGCGCCCATCAGCTCCCGCCAGTCCTCGCCATCGAATCGCAGGATGGGTTTATGGAGGGGGTGTTTTTGATGAAAATGTTCGGGTCGAATATCTTGCGTCAAAACGCGCCTCACGAATAATGCCACAAAAGAAAGATGATAATGACGACGGGTTGCGCATCGATGATCACCGGCGCAACGTCAGAATAAATCGCCGGCACGACTGCGGGAGAAAAGGCCCGGATGAAAAAAACTGACCGGGGGCTGCCGGGCAACAGCCCTTTATACCATACAAATCGGCTCAGCGTGAAGTGGCGGAATCGCTGACACGCAGGCCCTGAACATGCACATTGACCGCTGCTACGGGCAGGCCCACCTGTTGACCGAGCACATACAACACACGTCGCATCACACTACGCGCCACTTCGGAAATGCGGGTGCCGTATTCGATGATCAGGTAAAGATCAACCACGACACCCTCTTCCACCATCCGAACTTCCACACCATGATGACTGTTTCGGGAGCGCAGCCAGCCATGGCGCCAGTCATCGAATCGGGTCTTACCAGCCAATCCTACCACGCCATACACCTCCAGGACGGTTTGCCTGGTGAGGGTGGCAATGGCCTGGGGCGATATCTGAATTTTACCAAGTTGTGTTTGTTGATCGGTCACTGAAAGTCTCCGTAAATATCAGTTCGATGGGGCGCCGGACACCTGATGCCAGCTCTCGCCACAGCAATCAGGTTTGCACTCCAATGCCATTTATGCTATCCTATCTGTTGGCCCCCAGCCGGGGGCTTTTCTTTGCTTCATCTCGTGCTCAGGCACGTCATACCTTAAACAAAGCAATCCAGTTCACAATTCGGAGTTTATACGAAAATGGCTAAATGTGAGATTTGCGGTAAAGGACCGCAGTTTGGCAATCATGTGAGCTTTTCGCAGCGGCATGTGAAACGTCGTTGGCATGCTAATGTGCAAAAGCGACGTCTGCTGATCAATGGCAAGGTACGCCCTACCAATGTCTGCACCAGTTGTCTCAAAACGATGGCAAAGACCAAAGCTTGAGATAAACGCCAATTCCTGTCGGAAGTTGGCGTTTTCCATGGTACTAAAGTCGGCGGGAGAAGTCACGTCCAGCGACGTGGCTCTTTTTCGTAGCCACCAGTATCTTACCCCAAAAGTGTCGGCGGCGCAAAGCATCCCCGCAAAATGCGGTAGCCCGCGCTTTGCCCTCCCCCTGTTTTGACCTATTGTCTCTCCAAATCTATAATACCATGGTGTCCACCAACCTGCCCCACTTCAGCGAGCTGCAATACAATGTGGCTGGGCTACTTCAGGAAACAGCCGGCGGCATGCGTACGGCTGATGTCCATGTGCCGATTTCGCGCCTCGATCAGCTCGATGAATCGGTTGATGTGGTAGCGCCCTTTGTCGGTACGGTGCGCCTGCTCAAAGCCAGCACCAATGTGTTGGCCCGGCTTGTGGGTGAAACCACAGTGCGCCTGACCTGCGCCCGCTGCCTGGAACCCTTTTCCTACGTGCTTCACATCGATCTGGAAGAAGAGTTCCACCCCAGCGTCGATGTTAACAGCGGCGCCGCCATTACCGACACCGGCGATGATCTGGCTCTGGTCATCAACGAGCACCACGTGCTCGACATGACCGAGATATTACGCCAGGCCATGTTGCTTTCCCTGCCCCTGCCGCCCCTCTGTCGGGAGGATTGCCTGGGCTTGTGCCCCGAGTGTGGTGCGAACCTGAACGAGGAAAGCTGTAATTGCCAGAACGATGACATCGATCCGCGGTGGGCAGCATTGAATGCTCTCATTGTCAGTGATTCCGACACAAATCATCCGGAGTGAAATAATATGACCCCTCATCCCAAGCAGAAAATTTCCAAAGGTCGTCGTGACCGCCGCCGCGCCCACGATGCGCTGCGCCATCCCCACCTTGTAACCTGCCCCACCTGCAAGAACAAACGGCCGCCGCATCAGGTTTGCCCCTATTGTGGCACCTACCGGGGGCGCGTCGTCATCGAGATCGAAGAAGAAGGCGCGGCCGAATAAACCCGCGGCTGCTCATGCGGCCCTCAAGTCCCGGCTCATAAAGTTGACCCCAGGGAACGGAACCAGTTATCCGTTCCCTTTTCGTGCTGGATTTTCCCGTCCACCTCACTCTCACAGGTGACCATCATGTCTCAACCCGTTCTCCTCTTCCCCGGCCAGGGCGCGCAGGAAGTTGGAATGGGCGCCGATGTCAGCGCTCATTCGCCAGAGGCGGCTGCCATTTACGCCCAGGCCGATGATATTTTGGGTTTCGCGCTCTCGAAATTATGTTTCGAGGGTCCCGAAGAACAACTCACCGACACCGTCAATGCCCAACCAGCGCTGCTCACCACCAGCATCGCCCTGCTGCGGGCCACCGAGGCGACATTGGGCCATCCGTTGCATGCATCTGCAGCAGCCGGGCATAGCCTGGGGGAATACAGCGCCCTCGTGGCGGCGGGCGCCCTCGACTTCGCCGACGCCCTGCGCCTGGTGCGGGAGCGCGGTCGCCTGATGAAGCTGGCCGATCAACGAGCAGCCGGCGGCATGGCCGCCATCATCGCCCTCGACGTCGCCCGGGTCGAGCAGATATGCGAGCAAGCTCGCGCCGAAAGCGGCGAATTCGTACACATTGCCAACGACAACTGTCCGGGCCAGGTGGTCATTTCGGGCCACGAAAGCGCCCTGGAACAGGCCATGGCCGCGGCGCGGGCCGCCGGCGCCCGTAAAGTCGTACGCCTGGCAGTCACCATTGCCGCCCATTCGCCCCTGATGGCCGTTGTGCAGGATGAATTTGCTGCCGCGGTGCGGGCGGTGGATATTCATCCGCCGCGTTTTCCCGTCATCGCCAACAGCACGGCCACGGCGCTCACAGATCCCGAGCTCATTCGCCAGGAACTGGTTGGCCAGCTCCAGAATTCCGTGCAGTGGACGGCTTCCATGCTTTATCTCATCGATCAGGGCCATGATCAGTTTATCGAAATCGGTCCCGGCGGCGTGTTGGCGGGCCTGCTCAAACGCATCGATCGCCGCTTCCGCCGCATCCCCAGCGTGGCCACCTGGGAACACATTCAGGCGTTGCCACAGCGCCTGGCGTGAGCCGGAACCATGGCATTCAGAACATTGCCCTGCCGCGCAGGTGGCCGGGGGCGATGTGCGGTCGGCCCCGTGCAAACTTGCCTGCTCACAATTGCCATGAATGCCCGCCTTCGCGTACACTATAAAGAATAATACATCGTCTCCATATCCCATCTTCCCGACGCCTTTCGTCTGCTCACCTGCAAAGAGGTATTATGATTGATCTCAGCGACAAAATCGCTCTTGTTACCGGCGCCTCACGCGGCATCGGTGCGGCCATTGCCAAAGAACTGGCAGCCCTGGGCGCCACCGTGGTCGTCAACTATCACAGGAACGAGGCCGCGGCGCAGCAGGTCGTTGATGCCATTGCCGCCAACGGCGGCGCAGCTGTAGCCATGCAGGCCGATGTCAGCGACTTCGCCCAGGCCACGGCGCTGGTCAAGGGTGTCTACAAGCAATTCAAGCGTCTCGACATCCTTGTCAACAATGCCGGCACCACCCGCGACAATGTGATCATGTTGATGAAAGAAAAAGATTGGGACGATGTCATCAATACCAATCTTAAAAGCGCCTGGAATTGTAGCAAAGCAGCGGCCCGCATCATGATGAAACAACGTCATGGTCGCATCATCAACATTACCAGCGTGGCGGGTATTTCCGGCAATGCCGGTCAGACCAACTATTCTGCCTCCAAAGCCGGTATGATCGGCCTGACCAAGAGTCTGGCCAAGGAGATCGGTCCCCGCAATGTGACCGTCAATGCCATTGCCCCCGGATTCGTGCCCACCGACCTCACCAACGACCTGCTGGAGCAGGTACGCGATACCGTCATCGAACTGACCCCCCTGCGACGACTGGGCACGCCCGAAGATGTCTCAGCACTCGTCGCCTTCCTGGCATGTGATCGCGCCGGTTTCATCACCGGTCAGGTCATTTCTGTCGACGGCGGCATGGTTTTATAAGGGAGCTTTCACAGTGACCGATGCGGCACCCATCCCTGGCCAGGTGACCATCGCCCCCCGCGTGCTCACCACCATCGTACGCCAGACGGCCCTGCAAACCGAAGGCGTACAGCGCCTGGCGCACAAGCCCCCGCGACGCAGCCATATGCCGGGCAAACGCGCCCATGCCCCAGGGGTGGAAGTGATACTCCACGAGGGCGCGGTGCACGCGTCGGTGCATGTGATCACCAGCCCCAATGCCAACATGCTCACCCTGGCACAGACGCTGCAAAACGAGATCGCCCATGCCATCGAGCATATCGTGGGCCTGCGTGTGACTTCGGTAGACGTAACTATCGACGACGTTCACTTCCCAGCCCGTTCTGCCACGCAACCATGAAACCCAGACACATTGCCCGGCAAGTCGCTTTGCAAGCCCTCTACGAGATCGACATCGCCGGTCATGCTCCCGGCACTGTGATCAGCAGCCGGCTGGCAGATCTCCATCCGCCCCTGCGCCGGGACTACGCCAACTTTGCCCGCAACATCGTGGCCGGCGTCAGCGCCCGCATGGTCAACCTCGATCTCATCATCGCCCACTTCGCCCCGGAATGGCCGGTGGAGCAAATCGCTACCATCGACCGTAACATCCTCCGCATGGCCCTGTGGGAGATCCTGGAAGATGGCACTCCCATGCGCGTGGCCATCAACGAGGCTATTGAGCTGGCCAAGGAATTCGGCGCCGATGCCAGCCCGCGCTTCATCAATGGTGTGTTGGGTGCTGCCACCCGCCACCAGGATGAGCTGCAACGTATCTTCAATCTGAGCACTCCCACTCCCTGATCATGTTTAACATCGGATTTGGCGAAATCCTCTTCATCGCCGTGCTGGCCCTCATTTTTATCGGCCCCGAACGCCTGCCCCAGGTATTGCGGCAGCTGGGTGAATACACGTATCAGCTGCGGCAAATCATGACGGAACTCACGCAGCAATACGAAGATGAGTTGCGCCCCCTGCGTGATCTGCAGGATATGGCCAACAACCTGAATCCCGGCAAATTGCTCGATGTGCCCCCGGCCAGCACCAGCGACAAACCGACCCCCAAACCATCGCCACCTCCGCCGGCCGCCACAGTACCCATGACCGAAATCGGTAAAATAATTCAACCGCCCCCGCCCCCTCCGGAAATCCCTCCGGCTCCACCTGTCGAGCCTCCCACGCCTGATGCATGAAGGTTGCCGTGACTGAAATCGACGACACCCGCCTTCCCATTCTCGAACACCTGCGGGAACTGCGTGATCGCCTTATCAAGGCCACGCTGGCCCTGGTGCTCGGCATGGCCGCGGGCATGTTCTTTGCCCGCTACTTCCTAGAGGTATTGATCGCTCCCCTGCAGGGCGCCAGTGAGCTGCAACTCCTCAAGCCAACCGAAAACATCCTTATTTATTTCAAAGCGGCACTCATCCTGGGAGCCATCCTGGCTTCGCCGTTTATTTTGTATCAACTCGTGGCCTTTGTGGTGCCCGGACTCACCAAAAGCGAACGCCGCTATCTCTACCTTCTCTTGCCGCTGGCAGGAGTGCTTTTTGCCCTGGGCGTGGCATTTTCGTCCTTCGTCGTCCTGCCCTTCACCCTGAACTATCTACAAACATTTCTTTCAGACCTGTTCAAGGCCCAGTATTCAGTCGGCTATTACATGTCGTTTGTAGCCAACTTTGTGCTGTGGGTAGGAATCGCCTTTGAAACACCGTTGGTGATTGCCCTGCTGGCCCGCCTGGGCGTGATCTCGCCGGAGCAGCTCAGGGGCACCTGGCGCTTTGCCGTAGTCATCATCGCCGTGCTGTCAGCCGTGATCACCCCCACCCCCGATCCCTTTACCATGTCGGTGGTTATGCTGCCGTTGCTGGGCCTGTATTTACTGGGCGTGCTCCTGGCCCGATTCACCTACCGGCCCCGACCACCTGTCGAATAAACAACATTCGCGGCTGCTCGGTTCAGTGCATCCGCGATTCATTACATCCACATAAGGAGATCTTCAACGATGAAGAACAAAGAACGTATTCTGATCCTGGGTGCCGCGGGGCGTGATTTTCACAATTTCAATGTCTATTTCCGCGACAATGGCGCATACGAGGTCGTCGGCTTCACAGCCACGCAGATCCCTAATATCGCCGATCGCAGATATCCACCCGAGCTGGCCGGCGCCCAGTATCCCCAGGGTATCCCCATTTATGTCGAATCAGAGCTGGAAAACCTGATCCGGCAGCAACACATCGATCGGGTCGTATTCGCGTACAGCGACGTTTCACATGAATACGTGATGCACCTGGCAGCCCGCACCGTAGCTGCCGGCGCCGATTTCTGGCTGATGGGCGCCGAAAGCACCATGCTAAAAAGCACCAAACCCGTCATCGCCATTTGCGCGGCTCGCACCGGCAGCGGCAAAAGCCAGACCACCCGCTATGTCACCGAGGTGCTGCGCCACATGGGAAGGCAGGTAGTGGCCATCCGCCATCCCATGCCTTACGGCGATCTCAACGCCCAGGTGGTGCAACGCTTTGCCACCTACGAAGACCTCGATCGCTACGATTGCACCATCGAAGAGCGGGAAGAATACGAACCCCACCTCGATCGCGGCACCATTGTCTATGCCGGCGTCGATTACGAACGCATTCTACGCCAGGCTGAAACCGAAGCAGATATCATCCTGTGGGATGGAGGCAACAACGATCTGCCCTTCTATCACGCCGACCTGCATATTACCGTCGTCGATCCGCATCGGGCCGGCCACGAAAAACGTTACTGGCCGGGCGAAGCCAATGTGCGCATGTCAGACGTGATCGTGATCAAC
>JAJRXO010000037.1 GCA_024276255.1 Chloroflexota bacterium
CGGCCTGGCAACGCAGCCTCTCCCGCATGGCAGCGCTCAGGCCCGATCGCCTGTTGCTCACCCACTTCGGGGCGGTCGAGGACGATACCGTGGGCCACCTGCAACGCGTGTCCCGGTTATTGGATGCCTATGCCGACTGGTTCCGCCCCTACTGGCAGGCATCTGCCGAGCCTGCCGACGTGACCCCTGCTTTTCAGGCCTGGGTGGCCGACCAGGCACGCAGCGACGGCTGCGACGAGGAGGCTGTGCAGCGCTACGAGACCGTGGTGCCATCATATATGCAGACCACCGGCATGTTCCGTTACCTGCGCAAGGCGGCAGAGGCCGGGGCAGCGGACGCGTAGGCGGCTAGCGCAATACGGTATTGGCGATCTGCCGGGACGTATGCCCCGCCCGTTGTAGGGCTGGTATCAGTTCGCGGTCGAGATCGGGCACATAACAGCGAAGCAGGGTGGCCGCTGGATCGGGGTCGAGGGTGCTGGCTGGCAGAGCCGCGGGCGCCAGCAGCGATTCCCCCCGGCGTAGGGGCTCATCGCCCACACAGGCTTCCCCATCCAGCACCGTCCAGATATCAAACGATTCGGCGCTGCGGCGCAGTTCCCGTGCCTGCATGAGCTGCCATCGCTCCATGGCAAAGTAGGGGCAGGCAACCAGCAGTTCGCGGCCCGGTTCCAGCACCAGGGTTGGGATTTTACCCAGTCGCGGGGGATTGTAATCAATCACATCCAGCGCTTTTTGCAGGTGCAGCTCCCGCAGTCGCCCCTGCGCATCGCAGCGATTGTAATCGTACACGCGATACGTGAGATCACTGGTCTGCTGGATCTCGAAGAGCATGATGCCCTCGTTGATGGCGTGCAGCGTACCCGCGGGCACGTAGACCACATCACCGGCCTGCACCGGCAGGATGTTCAGCAGGTTTTCCAGCGTACCATCCGCCACAGCTTGCGCAAACTGGCGACGATCACAGCTCTGATTCAGTCCGTAGATCAGGTGGGCGCCGGGCTGGGCCTCGATGATGTACCAGGCCTCGGTTTTGCCATGAAAACCGGTGTGCGCCTCCACGCGATGCGCATAGGCATCGTCGGGATGCACCTGCACTGACAGCCGGGCGTTGGCATCGAGGAACTTGGCCAACAGCGGAAAATCATGACCATAGCGGGGCATGCTACGCGTGCCCAGGATCTCCGCCCCAAGTCGTTGGCACAGGGCGGCCAGGCTTTCACCGGCCCAGGGGCCATTGCTGATGGCATTGTCTGCATAAACCTGCCACGATTCCGCCAGATCGGGCGGCCAGGGCCGGGGCAGATCCAGCCACGCTGCCAGCCGTTGACCGCCCCATAATCGCCGATCGAGTTTTCGTTGCAGACGCAGGGGATAGAGATCGGGATTTGACATAAGATTATGCGGCAAGGATGTCGTCGATGCGCTGCAGTACCTCGTCCGTCAGCGTCACGCCGCTGGCCTTCACATTGGCGATGACCTGTTCCGGTCGGGAGGCGCCCGTAATCACGCTGCTGATTTCCTTGCGCCGCAGGATCCAGGCCAACGCCAGTTGCGCCATGCTGAGCTCCAATTCCTGTGCCAGTTCAGTCAGCTGCCGCACGCGTTCGATATTCTCCGGCGTCAGCTCCCGATCCAGCCAGTTCGACTCTGCCCCGCGGGATTTCTCGGGGATGCCGTCGTTATACTTACCGGTGAGAATGCCCTGCGCCAGCGGGCTCCATACCACCAGGCCCAGGCCATGACGGGCGCATGTGGGCATGATGCTGTCCTCAATGTGTCGGTCGAGCATGTTATAGCGCGGCTGTTCAACCTGGGGGCGATAGCCCAGGAAGTGATCGGCAATGTCGAGGGCATTGGCGATCTGATCTGATTCCCACACGCTGGTGCCCCAATACAACACCTTGCCCTGCTGCACCAGATCACTCATGGCGCGCACGGTTTCCTCCAGGGGCGTGTTCTCATCATAGCGATGGCAGAAGTAGATATCGAGATAGTCGGTGCCCAGGCGTTTCAGCGTTTTTTCCACTGATTCCATGATGTGCTTGCGGCTCAGGCCCCGATCGTTAATATTGTCGCTCATTGGCCAGAAGGTCTTGCTGGAGATCACCAGATCACTGCGCTGATAATCGCGCAGCCATTGCCCTACCACACGTTCCGATTCGCCGTGGGCATACACATC
>JAJRXO010000470.1 GCA_024276255.1 Chloroflexota bacterium
CCGCCCTGGCAGCCGCGTTGCAACAATTGCTCAGCCAGCCCCGGCTGGCCCAACGCATGGCAGAAGCTGGCCGCATCCGTGCCGCTACCCACTACAGCATCGCACAACAGATCCGCCAGCTTACTGCCCTTTACGACGACATATTAGGATTGAACTGATGCGCATTCTCATTATGGGCCCCTATCCATTGCCCGACGCCCCACTGGCCGGCGGCCAGCAGGCCGCGGTTGTCGATCTGGCACAGGGACTGGTCCATCGCAGCCAACACGAAGTACACGTAGCCTCGGCTCACCTGGGCATCACCCCCACCACCGAGCGCCAAGGCTCCCTCACCATCCACCGCCTTCCTCTTCACGGTCGTCGCCGTCTGCGCGGGCAACGCCACATACGCCGCGGCCTGCTGGCAATCGCATACCGTTTGCAGCCCGATATCATTCATGCTCACGGCACCAGCTTCTACGCAGCCGCCGCCCTCGACGCCCCCCAGCCTGCAATCATCACCGTGCACGGCATCACCTATCGCGAAGCCCAACACAGTCACGTCCATGATCTCAAAACCCAACTCGTCTGGTGGTACGATGCCCTGTTCGAAGCCTGGGTCCTGCGTCGCGCCCGGCATTGTATCGCCATCAGCCCGCAGGTGCGTCAGGCCTTTGCCCGCTATCGCCACATCCACTGGCACGACATACCCAATCCCATCGACGATCTCTGTTTCCAGATACCGCGCCAACCTCAACCCGGCCGACTTCTGCTCCCTGCCCGTGTCATCCCCCGCAAGGCCATTGATGTCGCCATCCGCGCCATGGCAGGGCTCACAGGACAATACCCCTATCTGCAACTACGTATCGCCGGCGAAACCGAAAGCGATCCTGCGTTTGTGCAACACTGTCGGCAACTGGTCGCCGCCAACCAGCTCGAAAACCACGTCCATTTCCTGGGTGTGCGCAGGCGGCCCCAACTCCTGGACGAATACCGACAGGCAGCCGCCGTCATTCTGCCTTCGCATCAGGAAACAGCGCCCATTGTCATCGCCGAGGCCCTCGCCGCGGGCTGCCCGGTCATAGCCACCACGGTGGGAGGTGTGCCCGACATGATCGCAGATGGCGAGACCGGTCTACTCGTGCCTCCCGCCGATCCTCCGGCCCTGGCTGCTGCCCTGCGGCGCTTCCTCTCCCGGCCGCAGGAGGCAGCCCGCTGGAGCGCCAATGCCCGCCACGCTGCTCGCATCTATCGTCTCGACAACGTCCTGGCCCAGACGCTGAACGTTTACCAACAACTATTTCGATAATAGCGTTTGGTTAGCCGCCAAATTACGAATCCAGATCAGAGCAAACTGCTCCAGGACGGATTCGTCATCCTCCCGGTATCACAAACCCATTTTCGTCATTGTTGGCCTGCCACTGCTCATGACCACTACTTCAGCATAGACAACCTGGGCAGTTACCAAAATGACCGGAACCGTGGCATAATCATAGCCATCGATTTCCCTCTATCATTCACAAGCGAGGATCGTTATGAGTGAACCGGCCATCAAGGTGACCGAGCTTTCCTATCGTTACCGCGGTGAAAAACATTCCGCACTCGACTCCATTACCCTGACAGTCGAACGGGGAGAATTCCTGGTAGTGATGGGGGCCAGCGAAGCTGGCAAAAGCACACTGGCCGCCTGTATGAACGGTCTTATCCCCCATTTTCACAAAGGACGCCTGAGGGGAGATGTCGTGGTGTTGGGTCGCAATACCCGGGAGTATAAAGTAGCGCAGATGGCCGAGGTGGTGGGATTGGTGTTTCAGGATTTCGAAGCACAGCTCTTTTCCACCAACGTGGAGCTGGAAGTCGCATTCGGACCGGAAAACTTCGCGGTGGAACGGGAAGAGATCAAACGGCGTATCGACGAAAGCCTGGCTTATGTGGGCCTGGAAGCATTCCGGCACCGCCCTCCCTCCACGCTTTCGGGCGGGCAAAAACAAAAACTGGCCATCGCCTCGGTGCTGGCCATGCACCCTCAGGTGCTGGTGATGGATGAACCCACCACCGATCTCGATCCCATCAGCAAACTGGGCATCTTTCAGATCACCAATCAACTTCGCAAACGCAACGACATCACCCTGATTGTTGTGGAACATGAAACCGAAGAAGTCCTGCATGCCGATCGTATCGCCCTCATACAGGATGGCCGGCTGGTCAAGATCGGTGATGTGCGGGCGATCCTGCAGGAAGTGGATTTGCTGGAATCGTTAGGGGTGATGCCGCTGGGCATTCCCCGCTTCTTCAAAGCCATGGGCTATGAGGAACTGCCCCTCACGCCCGATGAAGGCGTGCAGGCATTCCAGGCTGAGGGCTGGCGCCTCGATGATCAGGCCCATCAGGACCTGGTAGTTGCAGATCAGGCTGCCATTGCTGCCCATACCGAGCCTATCATCCAGTGCCGCGGCCTCGAACACACCTATCCCAACGGGGTCAAGGCCCTGCATGGCATCGATATGGACATCATGGCCGGGGATATGGTCGCCATCGTGGGCCAGAACGGCAGCGGCAAGACCACGCTGGCCAAACACTTCAATGCCCTGCTCTTTCCCACTGCCGGCGAGGTGCTGGTTCATGGTCGGCCCACAAAAGAGCAAGGCGTATTCAAAATCGGACAAAAAATCGGCTACGTATTCCAAAACCCCGATCACCAGATCTTCTCCGACACGGTTTTCGACGAGGTGGCGTTCAGCCCCCGCCTTCGCAAATTGCCCGAAGATCAAATCAAGCAGCGCGTCAGTGAAGCCCTGGCCGCGGTGGGCCTGACCGGTATGGAAGAAGAAGACCCCTTCAGCCTCACCAAGAGCGGCCGGCAACGAGTGGCCGTGGCATCTGTATTGGCGGCCCGGCCGGAAGTCCTCATCCTTGACGAACCCACCACCGGTCTCGACTATGCCGAACAACGCGGGCTGATGGACATGGTCAAGCAACTCAACGAAAAAGGAAGCACCATCATCTTCGTCACCCATCACATGTGGGTCGTAGCCGAATACGCCCAGAAGGTGTACGTGATCAAGGATGGCAAGGTCTTTCTGCACGGCACCACCCGCGAGGTGTTTGCCCATGAGCAAGAACTGATGGAAGCCTCATTGCGGCCACCCCATTTTGTACAATTCAGCAATCGCCTGGGCAAGACAATCCTTACCCCCGACGAGATGCTTCGCTGTATACATACCGGAGCCTGATCATGGACGCCGAACTCTATCTCGATTACAACACCGTCATTCACCGTCTCGATCCTCGCACCAAGATATTACTCTTTGTATACTCCTTTATCGTAGTCGTGCTGTATGAACATCCCCCGTGGCTGTTGCCCATAGCCCTGCTCGTCCTGCTGCACACGGCCGCGGCACGCTCGTGGCGCAATCTGTGGCGTATTCGGGTGTTACTCCTCATCCTCACGGTGTGGAGCCTGATCTTGTGGAATTTCTTTGCCAGCGGCGAGACGCATCTCTTCTGGGTCATCGATAAAGAGTCCCTGCTCTTCAGTGTGGCCCGCACCATATTGTTGCTGGTCATGATCATCTCCGGCGTGAATCTCATCAGTACCACGCGCAACGAAGAGCTGGTACTGGGTATGATCCGCCTGGGGCTGCCTTATCGCGTAGGCTTTGCCATTTCCACCGCCTTACGGCTGGTGCCGACCACCGCCGCCAGCCTGCAAACCATTGCTCAGGCCCAGCGCAGCCGGGGGCTCGATCTCGATAGCGGCAACATCCTGGAACGGATGCGCAAATATATACCGTTGCTGATCCCGGTCTTTATCACCACCATTCGCAGCACCAACATCTTTGGCATGGCACTGGAATCCAAGGGCTTTGGGGCTCGCGAAGATCGCACCTTCTATTTGCAATTGCATTCCGGCATCGTCGATCGCATCTTGCTGATCGGCGGCGGCCTGTTCGTGCTGGTCTCGCTCTATCTCAACTTCCGGGGCTATGGCGATATCCCCGGCCTCACGCGTTTTTAACAAATATCCGATCATGACTGACGTAAACGAAATCAACAACCTGCTGCCGTGGTTGCTGCGTCGCGATAACGTAGCCCGCTACGACGATGGTGTCGTGTGGATCGGCGACAGACGAAAATATCCTTTTACCCGCGAATTTGTACGCTGCGCAGATGTAGAGGAAGTGGCACGTGCCATCGAAACCATGGTCACACAGGGCGGGGGCCCGTGGGTGGCCGCCTGTTTGGCGATGGCCATGGCCGCCAGACAGGCAAAAGACAAACGCCCGCATGAGATGCGCGATGCGTTGGAGGCAGCCCGTCGCCGACTGATCAGCACGCGACCAACCAATACCGCCCTGGCCCGTCGCCTGGAAGATCTGATGCAGGTGGCGCTGCAGGCCCTGGCACAGGAAGCATCGGTCGAACAGGCAATCCTGGACTGGCTAAATGATCTGCGGGATCGGGCATATCTGGATTATGCGGTGCGGGCGAACTTTGGCGCCGCTCTGATGGCCGATGGCGATGGCATTCTCACCATGTGCTTTGCTGAAACCGCCTTCATCCTCAGCCTGGCCTTTGCCCAGAGGGAAGGCAAACGGCTGCATGTATACACACCGGAAACACGCCCCTATTTGCAGGGAGCGCGGCTCACCGCTCCCAGCGTCCACGAACTGGGCATTCCTGTCACCCTCGTCACCGATAATATGCCAGCCTATCTCATGTCACAGGGCAAAATCCACAAATACTTCACCGCCGCCGATCTCATCACCCTCGATGGGCACGTGGTCAACAAGATCGGCACCTTCCAGAACGCCATCACCGCCCACTACCACGGCATTCCCTACTTCGTCTTTATGTGGGGCGTCGATCGGAAAAGCCCCGATCGGGATTCAATTGTGATCGAAGAACTGGACGCCAGCGAAATCCGCCGCTGCCTGGGCGTGCCCACCACCATCGACGACATCCCCGCCTACTATCCAGCATTCGACATCACGCCGCCCCATCTCGTGGCTGGCGTCATCACCCGTAAAGGCGTACTCAGCCCTTACGATCTGGCAAATCAGCTTTAAGAATAAGAACCGCCAACCACGCAACACTTGATACATAAACCATGACCACAGCCATCATCGCCGGCACCGACATCTACCACATTCCCGGCCTCGATTTCCGCACAGAAACAATCAACACGCCCTATGGCGATGCCGTCGTCAACGTCGGCCTGGGAGAACACAGCGATCTGGTGTTTTTACCCCGCCACGGGCCGCGACATACCACCCCGCCCCACCGCATCAACTACCGCGCCCATCTCAAGGCCCTGCACGTGCTGGGCGTGCACAGCATTCTCGCCGCCTACGCTGTCGGCTCCATCCAGCCAGACATCCCGCCCAAATCGCTGGTGTTACTGGATGATTTCCTCGATTTCACCAGTGATCGCCCCTTCACATTTTACGAAGGGGATGACGCCGGCCTTGCTCACACCATCATGAGCCCGCCCTACTGCCCCACCTTGCGCCAGCGCCTGCTCGAACTGGCCCCGACGTTCGATCTGGAATTGCGTCCTTCCGGCACCTATGTGTGTACCAATGGCCCGCGTTTCGAAACGCCCGCAGAAATCCGTATGTATCGGCAACTGGGCGGCGACGTGGTGGGCATGACGGGCGCCCAGGAGGCCACGCTGGCTCGCGAACTGGGAATGCACTTCGCGGGTGTGGCAATTTCCATCAACTGGGCCGCCGGTATCGAATCCACCATCAACATTGTCAGTGAAGGGCAAGAAGCCATTCGCGGCCGTTTATTGGCGCTCTTCCTCAAAACATTGACCGATACACACGACTTTGCCTGTCATTGCCACAATGCCGTTCTTTTTACACATCGACCCGCCCCATCTGCCGGGCAGCGATGATATATCATAAACAATATAAGGAACATAAATGCAGAAGCAGCCACCGGGAAAACCACGGTTTCGCGCCGTATTTCCCGATCGCGTGTTTTTACCTTAAAGACCTTCTTTCAAAACACGGTGGCTTCCCCATCAAGTGTTGCTGGCACGGTCGGCCACGATTGGCTTGCATTCACATCGAAAAATGCGTGTTCCGTATTGCGCATTACGTCCATTGCCAGAAAAACGGCCGAAAAAAATACGGAATACGCCATAAGCAACCAATCCATGAAAGCCGTGCAGTTCTGCCTCAGACACGCCAACAACAGCCAAGGGGGAGGTTACCCAAATCATTGGTCTTACGGAAAGATGAACATCACACAGGAGGCGCCTATACAATACAGAACCCATTCTGAAAACAATTGATGATGTCCGCAACCTTTTCATTTTCCCATCATTCATTTCGTTTTCGCTCTGGAGGGAGTTCTCATGAAAGAAATTGTACGCATGTGGCAAAACACCCGCATGATCATCCTCGTGGCTTTGTCCGCGGCCATTTATGCAGCATTTCTCATCGCTTTCAAAGGCGGTATCGTCATCGTTCCCGGCATCACCGAAGTGCGCCCCGCCAATGTCTTCCCGCCCATCTTTGGCCTGCTCTTCGGCCCGGCCGGCGCCTGGGGTTCGGCCATCGGAAACCTCATTGGCGACATCTTCGGCGGCACCTTTGGCCCGGGCTCCATCTTCGGCTTTTTCGGTAACTTTGCCCTCGCCTTTGTCCCCTACAAAATGTGGGGCTCTGTTTTTGGCCTGGTTTCCAAAGATGACATCGCCCCCACCACCAATAACCTCAAAAAGCTGATCGCTTTCGAGATTGTGACCCTGATTGCTTCGGCTGCCTGCGCGGTCATCATTGCCTGGTATCTCGATCTTGCCGGCATCGTGCCCTACGCCTTCCTGGCTATCACGATCACCGTCAACAACTTCGTCGCCAGCGTGGTTCTGGGGCCCATCCTCCTCACCCTGCTCTACCCGCGTGTCAAACGCTGGGGCCTGATGTGGACCGACATCATGGATAAAGAAGATGTGGCCAAAGGCTTTTCCCCCAACCTGGGTTCCATCCTGATGACCGTGGGCGCCTTGGGCGGCCTCATCATCGGCATCCTCGTAGCCATCGGCGCTGCCGGACAGGAACTCTACGGCTTCAGTGGCGCCATGCAGAACACAGCCGTGTGGTTGGTGGTCCTGCCCTTCCTGCTGCTGATGATCGCGGGCGGCTTCATGCTTTCCGGGCAGGAGCAATTTGTAGAAGAAGATTGGGACTAAGCCCCCTTTTACAGTCGTTTCATCAATGCTTTCATCTTTCCGATCTGGCAGGGTGGGATGCCTTCACCGGCATCCGCCCTGCCGTTTCTTTGCCGGGAACGTGAATGCCGCTTCCGGGCGCCTTCATCGTTGACAATCGACCATACCTCTAAAAAGTAGTTCACCGGCAAGCGGGCTGGCGCCATTACCGATGAAAATGCGGACGCAGATAACGCTGATGCACGCAGATTTTCGCAGATCATTCTGATTTTATCTTCCTCCGGCCGCGCCG
>JAJRXO010000471.1 GCA_024276255.1 Chloroflexota bacterium
AATACGCTTTCGTGGATCAACTCGCGGATCAGGGGCAGGCTGATCACGGCTGCCAGGAACAGGCCCAGGGGCAGCCACAGCGATCGGGCTCGCCGGGCAGCAGGCCGCCGCCACAGCCACAGGCCGAAACCAATCATGCCGGTGAGCCACAGCACCAGCCAGACGCCATATACCCAGTCGTCGGTGGCGACATTCCCCCAGCCAAACGAGACCCAGTAGGTTTCGAAGCCATAGCGCAGGGCCGTGGGAATGGCCTGCCAATCCAGGTTCAGGCGACCATCCCCGCTGAGAGTGTTCAGTATCGCGGTTTGCGATACCGGATCGCGGGGAAAGACCATGCCGGTGAGGGCGACATTGCGGGCCAGTAGCGCCCCGATCAGCCCCAGCATGACGACCAGCATTACCCCCGTTGCTTGCGCCAACTGTCGGCGTTTTCGGGGTTCCCGGCTGCGCCGCCAGGCCATCATGGTGACCAGCAGCGGCAGGGGCAGCACGGCCAGCGCCAGATACTTGGTGAGTAGCGTTAATCCCGCCAGCAGGCCCAACCAGGCCAGCCGGCGCATGCTGGCTCCGTGCACCAACACGCGCACGCTCCCATACAGCAGACAGGTCTCCAGTACAATGAGCAGGATGTCATTGGTCATGACCGAGCTGAGGAAGACATATTGCGGGCTGAATGCTTGCAGGGTAGTGGCCATCAGCGCCACCGAAGGCCGTCCGGGGCTGAGCAAGGTGACGAGACGGAAGGTGACGAAGAGCCCCAGCGTGCTCAGCAGGGCCGAGATCAGGCGTCCCAGGTGCAGGGCCAGTATGGTTCCCTGCCAGGGCCAGCTTTCGACGTCGGGGTCATGGACCACAAAATTCACACCGCCGATGCCCGTACCCCGCATGGCGTAGGGGTTCACCAGGGGACGGTAGCCGTCCCGTGTGTCAACGGCCAGCATGGGCGCCGCAGCCAGTAAATAGTACAGGGGCGGCTGGCTGGCCTCGTCGAATTCAAATTCGGTGGTTAGCCGCTGGCCGGGGTCCGGCAGACGCAGCTCTTCGGCAATGGTAGCCGCATAGCGATAGTGCGCCCATTCGTCATGCGCCTCCCAGGGCGGCACGACCGCGCTGTACACCAGGGCTAACAGCAAATGCCCGGCCAGGATTAGCATCAGCCAGTGATGCTGTGTGCGTCGGCTGGGGGGCTGCGAGGAGAACGGTTGCGGATCGAGCGTCATAAAAATGAATGCACCGGGAGGACGCAAGGTGTGCTGGTGGGCATTATAGCACAGGGCAGAGTGTGCGCCCATCCCCAACTGGCAGGCGGGGATGGGCCGTCTGCCAGTGAACGGAGTGGTTTTTCACCGAAATAGCGCGTCGGCGTCTCGTTATCTTTGCAGAAAAACAGAATCTGTGCTAAACTTCGCCCTTGCGTTTAGCAAACTCCATACTACTGGATTCTCATCCAGAGGAGGCGAGGGACCGGCCCAACGACCCTCCGGCAACCGGCTCGAGCTGTCAAGTGAGAGCGTGGTGCCAATTCCGGCAGGTGGCGCCAGCACCTGAAAGATGAGAGCAAAAGCTCCTTCCCCACATCCTACGCGCCACTCGGCGCGTTTCTTTTTGTCCCTTTCATTCTCCGATAGTTCCTTCCCAACCTTGGCTGCCAATCGCAGACAGATCGGCTGCGAAATCTGCAAAACCTTGCCCTTTTTCTCTTAGAATCCGGGTAATTCATGGCAGAAAGATCGTCAATGCCCTGGGTGGAGACTATCTATTATCCCAGGTCTTACGCTTATGCCCATCCGGCTCGTCATCTTCGATGTCGATGGCGTCATCAAACAGGCTTCCGATCCTTACAGTTATCTTCATCGTCATTTCGGCACAACGCAGGAAGGTGAGCGCTATCTGCGCGCTTTTCTCGACGGCCACATTACCTATGACGAATTCGCCCAGCTCGACGCCCGCACCTGGCGCGGGCGTCGCGTGGACGATGTGAAGGCCATTCTGCGCACCAATCCCTATGTGCCCGGCGCTCGCGATCTGGCTGCGGGCCTGCACCAAAGGCGCATTCCATTCGTGCTGCTCAGCTCCGGTTTCGATCTGCACGTGGCGGACATTGCTGCTGATCTGCAGGCACAGGATTATTACTGCAACGA
>JAJRXO010000472.1 GCA_024276255.1 Chloroflexota bacterium
CTGGCGGAATGGTAAGCCGCCCTTTTGGCGATGCTATGGCTCCCGTCTCCTAATCCACCATGCTGAGCCCGATCCGGCCCCGGTCTTTGTCGATGGAGACGACCGTGACATCGATCGTGTCGCCGATACTGAGCAGGTCGTAGGGATTGCGCACATAATGATCGGCCATGCGGCTGACATGGACCAGACCATCCTGCTTGACACCAATGTCCACAAAAGCGCCGAAATCCACCACGTTGCGCACGGTGCCTTTCAGGCGCATGCCGGGCTGCAGGTCGTCGATGGAAAGCACATCGCGGCGTAGCAGGGGACGGGGGAGTTCGTCGCGCGGGTCCCGGCCCGGCCGGATCAGCGCATCCACAATGTCGCTCAGGGTGGGCAGGCCGACCTCGAGCAGCTCGGCGACTTCAGCCAGATCATTTTCCTGGCGGAATCGGGCCATGCGCCGCGGCAAATCGACCATGCGCAGATTCAGTCCGGCCAGATCCAGTAGGGCCTTGGCCGTGGCGTACGACTCGGGATGGATGACGGTGTTATCCAGGGGGTTGCGAGCACCGGGGATGCGCAGGAAGCCGGCCGCCTGCTGAAAGGCTTTGGGACCCAGCCCCTTCACCTTTTTCAGCTCGGTCCGGCTGCGGAAGGGCCCGTTGGCCTGGCGATGGGCCACGATATTGGCGGCCACGCGCTTGTTCAGGCCCGCAACATAGCTCAGCAGCGCCGCGGAAGCCGTGTTCACGTCCACGCCCACATAATTCACCACCGATTCCACCACCGCATCCAGGCTGGCCTGCAGGGCCTTTTGATCGACATCGTGTTGATAGAGGCCCACGCCGATGCTTTTGGGATCGATTTTGACCAGCTCGGCCAGGGGGTCTTGCAGGCGACGGGCAATGCTCACCGCGCCCCGCATCGACACATCCAGATCGGGCAATTCCTGGCGGGCCAGCGGCGATGCCGAATAGACTGAGGCCCCGGCCTCGCTTACCATCACATAGGCCAGACCCTCCTGCTGCTGGATGAGCTCGGCCACCAGCCCCTCGGTTTCACGACTGGCAGTGCCGTTGCCAATGGCGACCACCGAGACCCTGTCCTCCTGCGCCATCTGTTGCAGCACCTGCAACGCTTGCTGGCGTCGATTCTGTGGCGGATGAGGAAAGATAGTGGCCGTGTGCAGCAGCTTGCCGGTGGCATCGACGGTTGCCACCTTGCAGCCCGTGCGAAAGCCGGGATCGATGCCCATCACCGTGCGCTGGCGCAGGGGAGGTTGCAAAAGCAAGTTGCGCAAATTGGTGGCAAAGACCTGAATCGCGTGCTCGTCGGCCTGGGCGCTCAGCTGGCGGCGCAGATCATTGCTGATCGCCGGTCGCAGCAGGCGCCGATAGCCATCCTCGATGGCCATCTCTACCTGCCGGCTGGCGGGTGTAATCCTTGCTGTGACGTAGTAGCTGAGGATGTCCAGCAGGATATCGTCATCGGGAGCACTGATGCTGAGTTTGAGGCATCCGGCGGCCTCGCCGCGCAACAGCGCCAGCCATTGATAGGGGGCCAGGCTGCGCAA
>JAJRXO010000038.1 GCA_024276255.1 Chloroflexota bacterium
CATAGCCGCCTGTGAGCAGGTTGCCTCCGATCACAGCAGCGATGATGGCTTCGAATTCGGCGCCGGTGCCGCGCAGGGTATCGGAACCGGTGAATGACACGGCCTGAATCGTTGCCAACAACCAGGCAGAACCGGCTGTCATCATAAACAACATGATCTTGACCCGTCGCACCGGCACACCCACCTGCCGGGCTGCCCGCTGCGAACCGCCTACACCAAAAACCCAGTTGCCAAATTGTGTCTGACGCAAAATAAACGCCCCGGCCACCACCAGCAGCACCCACCAGAAAACGGAGACCGCAAATTTAGCATTTCCGATCGCCAGATCACTGGCAAACATGAGCTTGGCGCTGGTAAAACCCTGCACATCGGCCAGCCCTCCTATCTGCGTACGACCGGTGACCAGGCGGGTGAAACCAATTGTGGCCCCGCGAAAGATGAACAAAGTAGCGAGGGTGATGATGAAAGAAGGTAGGCGCGTGCGCATGACCATCCAGCCATTGAAATATCCAATGGCCAGCGAAAGCAGCAGCGCCATCATAATAGCCAGCCATAACGGCCAATGATAATAAACCGATAACACTGTGATCGTCATACCCGCGGCCCCCACAATGGAGCCAATCGAGAGATCAAATTCGCCGCCAATCATCAGTAAAGCCACCGTGACGGACAGGATTCCCAACTCGGCTCCCACCTCCAGATAAGTGGCCGCCCCCTTGAGCGACAGGAATCCCCGATCACCAGCCACGATGGCGAATAAAAGCCATACCACCACCGTACCGGCCACAGCCCCCAGCTCGGGCCGGGTCAGCCAGCGCGCCAGGAATCCCCGTTTTGTCACCCGTTCATCCTGGTGGGAGGATGCTGTTGTTGTCATAGCGAGTACTCCTTAATACAGCCATGACCGGGGCCACGCGGACCCCGGTCACGAGAATGCACGAAATTAGCGTGTGCCAGCCTTGGACAGATCGATCACCTTGGCGGCATTGTCCTTGGTCACAAAGCCGGGGCCGGTGAGAATAACTTTGCTGCCGGGGGTGTTCAGATTGTCGTTGTAAAGCACGAGGAACACAATCGGCAGGTAGCCCTGCATGTACTGTTGTTGATCAATGGCGAAGAGCATGTTGCCATCACGCACTGCCTCCAGCACCTCAGGCGAAAGATCGAAGGTAGCCAGTTTGATCTTGCCCAGCAGGCCTTCATCGGTCAGACCCTTGAGTGCCGGGGTGGCGCCGGTGGGGCCCAGGGTGAGGACGCCATCGACTTCAGGATCGGAGGTGAGTGCACCCATGATGCGTTGCTGGGCCTCGGTGGGATCGGCCAGTTCGACGGCCACCACACTCGACTCAATGCCCTTCTCAGCCAGAGCATCGGCGAAGCCCTGGCAGCGCAGGTCCAGAGCTGCGTTGCCCACTTCCTGGTTCACACAAATGGCCTTATGGATGCCGGCTGCAGCCATGCGCTGACCACCGCCATACCCTGCTTCATACTCCGTTTGTCCCACATGGGCGATAACGCCCAGGCTTTCGGCCACATCGCTGCCCGAATTCATCGAGAACACGGGGATGCCGGCGTCAACGGCCGCCTTGATATGAGGGCCCAGAGCATCGGGATCAGGAATGGAAACAACCAGACCATCCGGATTTGAGGCCACTGCGGCATCGATCAGCTGCGCCATTTCCACCATATCAAAGGTGCCGGGTGCCTGGTATTCCACCTTCACCCCCATATCCTTGGCCGCCTGATCCACGCCCCGTTTGACAACCGACCAGAAGGGATCGGAAGCCTGGCCATGAGACACAACCACAAAGCGGTAATCACGTTGCCCCGCGGCTGCCGGTGCTGCTCCACTGGTTTCAGAGGGGGCCTGGGTAGCAGCTTCCTTCGGCGCTGCTGGCTGGGCACAGGCCGCCAATACGGCAACCAGCACGATCATCACTAAGACAATGATCCAAACTTTTTTATTTTGCACGAGAATCCTCCAATTGACAAAAAGTGACTGACGACGGGTGTAACAATAGACAATACGGAATTGTGTGTCAGTGGCATCACCTCCTCGATGAATCAACAAAATAACATGTCAGGAAAACGAGACCTGATCACCACGGTGGTTTTCTCAAGCATGAAGGTCTCAGCAAGAATAGAATGCAACCCAGACCTTAAAGAGCCTCTTGCAGTACAACAGGCAGATAAGGCCGGGTGGATTCTCGTACGACTAACTGGCAGGGGAATAGTCTATCACTGACCGATTCACCGGCCAACAGATGCAATATCATCTCCATGGCTGCGAACCCCATGGACTCACGGGGCTGGCGGACGGTACTCAGCGCTGGGGTGAGGAACCTGGTGAGATTGACATCATCGAAGCCCATGATGCTGAGCTGATGATGGACATGCACCCCCTGTTTGCGGGCCGCCAGCATCACACCCACGGCTGTCATGTCATTATAGGTCATGATGGCTGTGGGATGCCGGGACCACAAGGCCCGAAAGCCTTCCTGCCCGGCGCGGATGTCTTCGATGGCCTCAGGGATCACGAACAGGGTCGGAGCAGGTGTCAGGTCGACCGCAGTATGCGCCTGCTGATAGCCCTGATAACGACGTCGCGTGGAATAAGGTCGGCGTCGGGAGCCGATAAAGCCAATACGGCGATGCCCCAATTGCAGCAAATGCGCGGCCGCCTGCCGGGTGCCATCCACTTCATCCACTGCCACCGAATACATATATTCTCCCTCACCCTGATTGTTGATCAGCACCACCGGCACCTGCAAATCATCGAGGGCCGTGTTGTAATGTTCCCCCAGAAGTGAGGCAGTGACGATAATGGCATCGACACGACGCTGACGAAATGTGTGCACCACCCTGAGTTCACGCTCAGGATCGGCATGAGACGAGCTGAGAAAAACACTGTAACCCGCATCCTGGGCTGCCCGTTCAATGCCATTCACCACCTCCGACACAAACGGATCGGCAATGGTGGTGACCACCACGCCGATGGTATGGGTCCTGCCCATGACCAGGCTC
>JAJRXO010000473.1 GCA_024276255.1 Chloroflexota bacterium
GCATCCAGCCATAGTAGCGTGGGCAGCCGACCCTGACGCTGCAAACCCGCGGCCACGGCCAGTGTGCTGCAACAGTCTCCGGCAAAGCTGATGGGGCGCAGGCCCTCACCCAGTGCGGCGGCAACGGCAGCAGTCAACGGTCGATGAATGGCTGACAGGCGATCCTGGATGTCGCCTGCGGGCAGGGGTGGCTGAATGACAGGATCACCGTCCCTGGCCAGGGGCAGGAAGGCGGGCATGGGTTGATCGAGAAAACTGGGGGTGAGGATGAACCGGTCAGGCATGGAAAACTCCGAAACGGGAAGAAGTGCATCCCTGCTACCTGGCGCATTTCGGGGCATCCGCGTTTGTGCCAACTGTGCGCATCGGCTGCCGGATCAGGTCATCAGGGACATGCGAGGGGTTTCAACCAGCGGTACATTGTAAAATGGTTTGCAGTTTCCTGCACATCGTAGAGCCTGCCAGATACAGGGTGGCAATAAACACTCGTCCAATTTGCACAGATGTGCTAAAATATAGGCCAGACCCTGACAGGTTTCAAGATGCTCCGGGTTCAACTGCTCCTGCACATGGAGGTTACATCATGTTCTTTGCCCTGCTTATTGTGACCCTGCTGATCGCTGTTGTTGTGTGTTTTATTGTGGCCCGATCTTTCGACAAGCCCATCTACAATATCCTGGATCGTATTGTGGGCGAGGAGATGGCAGGCGCCTGGGCGCGGTATCTGAAGTTTGCCATCTACGTGGTGGGTATCTCCGGCGGGGTGCGCATTTATGAGCTGGAGCGCTATCTGCCTGTGGCAGCTTCGCCCAAGAACCCTGGTTTTGTTGAACAGCCGTATCAACTGATGCTCACGCCTGAACGCTGGGTGCTGGAGGTGTACCGCACCGTGATCGAAACCCTGCAATCACTGGCGTGGATGCTGCTTGTATTCTTCCTTTTTGCCCTGGTAGCCTACATCATTGTGCGCGTATTTGGTTCCCGCCGCGAGGCAAAACAGCCGGCAACCAGAGATGAGGGTTAGCAAGGCGGCGCCCTAGACCAACGGGAGAACAGGACGCGGACGAAGGCGGAATGCGTCGATTGCCTGCACATCTCATGCCTCCATACATCTACCTTGCTCCGCCTGCTGCCGGTAAAACCCGATTCCTGTTGCAGCAATTGCGCCGGCAAGGCGCCGACCCGGCACACAGCCCGCGGCTGGTGGTTTCCACGCCGTTGCAGCGGCGGGCAGCTCAACGCCAACTGGCCGCCATGGGAGGCGGTTTCGGCGTACACATAATCACCATGAACGGCCTGGGCAGCAGCCTGTTGGGCGCGGCGGGGCTCTCTCTTTCGCGGCTGGCCGATCCAGTGGTAGTGCGCCTGTTGCGGGTGGCCATCGACCAATCCTCCTTGCAATTCTATGCCCCCCTGCGTACTTCGCCGGGCCTGGCCCGGAGCATTCGTCGCCTGATCGCAGAATTGCAGACCAATGCCATCGGTCCGCAGCGTTTCACCGCAGCCGCTGCCGGCGCACCCCCCGCCGTGCAGGAACTGGCGACCATCTACCGTCATTATAACGAGTTGCTCGACCGCCACCAGGCCAGCGACGGGCCCGGCTGGATTGGTCGCGTCTATTCACTGCTGAAAGCGCATCCGCAGGCCATCCCCCGCTGGCACTGGCTGGCGTTCGATGGCTTCGACCACTTAAGTCCGGCTGAAATCGAACTCATGGCCTTGCTGGCCTCGCATGTGCAAAACCTGATCATCACCCTGCCGCAGCCCCATGCCCCTGACCAGACCCTGGTTCAGGCGGCCACGACGGCCGAGACCGTAAAACAACTGGCTCAGGCCCTGCATGTCGAGCCGGAGCCACTGCCGGCGACGGGCACCGGCCAGCGTTCCCACCTGCATTTTCTGGCCCGTCACATCTTTCGTCGTTCGCCCAGCCCTTCTCCCCCGCAGAGCGATGTCATCCATTTCCTGGCGGCCGCCGACATGCAGCAAGAAGTGCGCGAAGCCCTGCGCTGGCTGAAAATGCGCTACGTATACGACCACATGGCCCTGACTGATCTGGCCCTGCTGGTTCGCTCCCTGGGACCCTATCGTCTCATCATTCGCCAGGTGGCCGCTGAAATGGGAGTGCCCGTGCACATACCCGGCGGGTTGCCATTGCGGCAGAATCCGGCGATCGCCGCTCTGTTGGGGCTGCTTAAATTGCCAGTTGCCAGCGAAAAGCACGATCAATCTTTCGCTCTGCGTCCGATGCTCGATGCCTGGCGCTCGCCTTATTTCGACTGGCGTGATTACCTGCCTGACCCCGGCGACGAGCAGGCCCCCGGCATGCTCCAGGCCGAGGCTTTGGATCGAGTGGGGCGCTGGGGGTGTGTCACCGGGGGGCGGGAGCAATGGCGGGAAGTCTTTCAGCTCCTGCTGGCCCTGCCCGCCGGACCGGATAACTCCGAAGAGGATCGTTCCGCCACAGCCGGCCTGCCGCGTGGCGCCGCTGCTCGCGCCCTGTGGCAGGGATTCCAGGCCTTTGTGGCGGCCATCACGCCGCCGGCTGGACCACACCCCCTGCCCGAATATGTGCGTTGGCTGGAAGACCTGATTGGCCCCGATCCCGCATTCGCCAGTCCCCAGGGAGCGGCCAGCACCGCCCCTTCTCTGCGCATGGTGTCCTGCATTCGCCAACAGGCCGATGCCGACTTGCGGCGCCGGGATCTGGCCGCTATGCAGGCGATGAAGGACGTGTTGCGGGGCATGGTAAGCGCTGCCATCATGGTGCCACAGCCGCCGATTGATTATGCTGCCTTCCTGGCCGATCTGCTGGGAGCCGTGGATGCTGCTCATTATGATGTGGATGTCGCCGACATGGGGCCTGCCATCCTGGCCGCCGATGTCGTGCAGGCGCGGGGGCTGCGTTTTCGGGCCGCGGCCGTGCTTGGGTTGGCCGAAGGCGCCTTTCCCGGCCATGTGCGCGAGAATAGTCTGATCAGCGATGCCGAACGCCGGCGGCTGGCGCAGGCCGATGTACCGCTGCCGTCCGCGCTGCGCAGCGAGGAAGCCGCGCTGTTCCACCATGCCATTACACGTGTCGACGAGCAGTTACTGCTCACTCGGCCCCGACTCAGCGACAGCGGCGCCAAATGGCCGCCATCACCCTACTGGCATGAGCTGCAACGCTGGCTGGATATTCCCGAAAAACAACTCACACACACCCATGCCGTGCCGCCCGAAGAGGCGGCCTCCTGGCCGGAAGTGATGCAGTGGTATGCCAGTCAGCCTCGAATTGCCGGGACGGCGGGACCGGATCAGGTGCCGCCCGCCCGCTGGCAGCGTGTGCAGCACGGCGCTGTAGTGCTGCAACAACGCCTGAAGCGCCAGGCCGCACAGCATGATGGCCAGCTACGCGCCTACGGGGCGCAATTCCGACAGCGCTACCACGAGCGGCGTGTGTGGTCAGCCAGCCAACTGGAAACGTACCACCATTGCCCCTTTCGCTGGTTCAGCCAGTACGCCCTGCGTCTCGAAGAGCGACCTGAGCCCCAACCGGGATTGACAGACGCCCAACTGGGCACCATCTACCATGAATTGCTCAGACGTTGCTATGACGAAGCCCCAGATCCCACCGATGAAGCATCGCTCCTGCATACCCTACACAAGGTCGCAGCCGAATACCTGCCCCGGGCCCCCCAACTCGTGGGTTTTCGCACCACAGCCTGGTGGCAGCATACGCAGCACAACATCGTGCAGACGCTGGAACATACGATTCGCCGACTGGTGGCAACGGGGCAGCAATGGCATCCCTTCGCTTTCGAACAGAGCTTCGGCAGCGGTAAATACGGCCCTTTGCTGGTGAGCGCCAAAGGCCGGAGCATCCGCCTGCGTGGCACCATCGATCGCGTGGACACCGACAATCAGGGGCATGCCCGCCTCATCGACTACAAAAAGGGCGGGGTCAGTCGCTATGATCTGAAAAAGCTGCAACAGGGCACCTTGCTGCAATTGCCCCTTTATGCCCTCGCCGTTGAGCAACGCCTGGGCATCAGGCAGGTCAGCGAGGCTTTCTACTGGAGCGTGGAAAAAGCAGAAAAGAGCAGACTCATTTTGTCGCCTGCTCTTGTGGATGGGGGCATCGATCCCTTTTTACTGGCCCGGGAGCTGGCCGTGCAGGCGGTGGAGCAGATTCAACAGGGCGAGTTTGCGCCTCGCAGTCCTGACGACGGCTGTCCATCTTTTTGTCCCGCCAGCGATTTTTGCTGGCATTATCGGCCCCGTCGTGGCTAAACATGGAAATTTAACGTTATCTTCCCCATGTCTCTCCTGAAGAACCATCAGCTCACTCCTCAACAGAAAAAGGCCGTCCGGGCCACCGGGCCCAAAGTCGTGGTCACAGCCGGAGCAGGCACCGGTAAAACCCACACCCTCGTGGCTCGCTATCTCTACCTGTTGCAAAACGGGCTGCCCCTGCGCAGCATCGTGGCCATTACCTTCACGCGCAAGGCCGCCCGTGAGATGCGCAATCGCATCCGCAAGGCTGTGTGGGAAGCCCTCTCCTCCCTGGATGCAGGGGATGCAGCCTATGATCGCTGGCAGAACCTGTTCAGCGAACTGGACGCGGCCCGTATCGACACCATCCATGGTTTTTGCGCTGAGATCTTGCGCAGCCATCCCGTGGAAGCCGGTGTGGAGCCGGACTTTGAGATGCTGGACGAAACCACGGCGGCCATGTTGCGCACGCGGGCCCTGGAGGACAGCCTGGCCTGGGCCGCAGACCAGGATTTTGCGGCTGATCTCTTCGCAGCTCTCACGGAACCTCAACTGCGGCAGGTGCTCAAGATCCTCCTGACGCGACGTCTGGATGCGACCGTGGCCCTGAATGAGCAGGAAGACAGCGTTTCGCTACTGGCCAACTGGCAAAGGCAATTGCAGGCCTGGCAGGCCGAGGCGCGGCAGGCCCTGATCACCAGCCCGACATGGCAGGGATGCTTTGAACTGCTCCGCCAGACTTCTGCCCTGGACCCTGCCGATAAACTGGCCCAACAGCGTGCTACTGCCCTGAGGGCCATGCAGCAATTGATGTCAGGAAGCGACGACATGGCGCAGGCGGCAGCGTACCTGCGCCATCTGAACTTAAGCGGGGGCAAAGGCGCAGCCTGGCCCGGCGGTAAGACGACTGTAGATGAGGTCAAGGCTGCCTTAAAACAGATACGGCAGATGGTCAAGGATCAGCCGCTTCTGGGCCGCACACTGGGGCCTGAGGACGAAGCCTGGGCACAGGTGTGGCCGTGGATCAGGCAGGTTGCCAGGGTGGCCGTGCAGCGCTATGCGGCGGCCCGCCGCGAGCGCCGCGCCCTAGACTTTGATGATCTGGAAGACAAGGCCCTGCAAGTGCTGCGGCGGTACGAGCATGTCCGTCGACACTGGCAGGCCGAGATTCGCGCCCTGCTGGTGGATGAATATCAGGATATCAATCAGCGCCAGCACGATCTGATCACATACCTGCAGGGCGGCCACACGCCGCTGTTCGTCGTGGGCGATGCCAAGCAATCGATTTATCGCTTTCGCGGCGCCGATGTGGAGGTATTCCGCCGCGAGCGAGAGTCTGCCAGTCAGCAGGGCTGTGTGATCACCCTCGATCGGTCGTATCGCAGCCATGCCGCCCTGGTGGCCTGGCAGAACGCAGCTCTGGCACCGGTACTGGGCAGCGGAGACAGGCATCGCCCTGCCTGGGAAGAGCCGTTTTCCCCTTTGCAGGCGGAGCATGCGCAGCCTGTTCGTCATTCGGCAGCGCCTTTTGTCGAGTTCTATCTGGCAATTGGTAAAAAGGATGTTGCCCTGCCGCATACCGCGGCCGCAGTGGCAGCGCGACTGGCCGGGTGGTTCCGGGCGCAGAGCTACCGACCCGACGACGTGGCTATCCTCTGCCGGGCCAGCACTTCGTTCGCGGCTTACGAAGACGCCCTGGAACAGGCGGGCATTCCCTTCATTACCGTTGCCGGTCGCGGATTTTATGATCGGCCGGAAGTCCGTGAATTGCTGGCGCTTTTACGAGCCGCCGCCGATCCCGAAGACAGCATCGCTCTTGCCGGCGCCCTGCGTTCTGCCGCCATTGGTCTCAGCGACTATGCTTTGTGGCAGCTGGCCACGGATGCCCGCAAGCATAACGAGCGTAGCTGGTGGCCGGCCCTGCACCGCGCTGCCGACTTGCTCCCAGAGGATGAACGACCGTTGGCTGAGGCCGGCCTGGCTCTGTTGCAACGCCTGCGGGCGCTGGCGGGCCGGGTGACGGTGGCGGAACTGTTGGCCGAGTTGTTGGAGCGAAGCGATTATATGGCCATGCTGGCGGCGGCGGCAGATGGGCGGGCGCAGCGCAATATCGCCAAACTGCTGGCCGACGCCCAGGCCTCGGGCATGGTGCAGGTATCGGAATTTCTGGAGTACGTCGCTGCCGCCAAAGCCGAGCAGGTCAAGGAAGGCGAGGCGCCGCTGCTCAGCCAGGGCGCCGTGCAGATCATGACCATTCACAAAGCCAAGGGCATGGAATTTCCCGTCGTGGTGGTGGGGGATATCGGCTATGACAGGAGAGGTAGCGCAGGGCCGATCCTCAATGACGGTTGCCTGTGGTATCCCATGAAAAACGGCAAAGAGACGGCAGCCATGTATCAGTACTATCAACAGCAAGAA
>JAJRXO010000474.1 GCA_024276255.1 Chloroflexota bacterium
CACCGTCCAGCTCCACAATCAGGCGCAACACACCGTGGGTGGAGGGATGTTGGGGCCCCATATTGACCACCATGTGCTTGCTGTCCATACGTGACGGCACGGGTTCGGGCCGTTGCTCGGCCTTCATGATCTGCTGGCCCAAGTGCTGAAATTCTTCGTCCTCCCAGGTGGGGGAAAAGGGCACGGGCTCGCCCCCATGCGGATAATCCTTGCGCAGGGGGTGGCCCTGCCAATCATTGGGCATGAGGATGCGCCGCAGATCGGGATGCCCATCGTAGCGCACGCCAAAGAGATCGAAGGCTTCGCGTTCATGCCAGTTTGCCGTGGGCCATACCCCGGTCAGGCTGGGAAGAGTGGGTTGCTCTGCATCGGTTATTGGCACACGCACCTGCAGCAGGGTGCCGTTGCGGGAGACAGAACGCAAGTGGTAGACGCCGACAAAACGTACATCGGGCTCCAGCCGCGGACTGAGTTCGAGCTGGTCAACCACGGTCAGATCACTGAGGAGATCGTATTGCAGGCCGGGTGTGTTACGCAGAAATCGCCCGACTGCAACCAGGCTTTCGGGCTTGATGGTGACGCTGGGCATACCGGAGGTATCGCCGCTGGCAAGAACAGCGTCCGGAAATTGCTCACGAAGTTGGACGACGGGGTCGGTCATGATACTCATCTGGGTGGGATATAGAAGGATTTTCTCGCAAAGTCACAGGATCTTAGTTGTGATGCTGGCATGTCTTGCGGAAAACCTTTCGGATTCCGGAAAGCCGGTCTGGAATTGGAGCTATTATTCGGGAAGGGGAGGGAGCAGGGGCGGAGGCGGCAACTGAATCGTTGGCGGGGTGACCCTGTGATCATTCAGATGCTCGCGATCGATTTTTTCCTGAAGTTTTGTGAGAGCATAGAGCAGGGCTTCGGGCCGGGGCGGACACCCGGGCACGTAGACGTCGACGGGAATGATCTTGTCGACGCCCTGAACAATGGCGTAGTTGTTAAACGGCCCGCCGGCGCTGGCGCAAATGCCCATGGCGATCACCCATTTAGGTTCTGCCATCTGATCATACAGGCGCTTGATTACTGGAGCCATTTTGTTGCTCACGCGACCGGCCACGATCATGAGATCGGCCTGCCGGGGGGAGCCGCGAAACAGTTCGCTACCAAAGCGGGCGATATCGTGCCGGGCTGTGCCGGTGGTAATCATCTCAATCGCGCAGCACGCCAGACCGAACAATAAGGGCCAGATGGAGTTTCTGCGACCCCAGTTGACCATGGTTTCGAGTGTGGTGGTGATCACACCGGTTTGTGAAGGTTGGGTTTCAAGACCCATGTATCGTGCCCTCCAAATAGGTTAAGGATGGGGGATTCAGTCCCATTCGAAGGCGCCTTTGCGCCAGACATAGAGATAGCCGACGAGAAGGATGAGCAGGAAAAATCCCATCTCAATCAAGCCGAATACCTTGAGCTTGTTGAGAAGGACGGCCCAGGGATAAAGAAATATGATCTCAATATCGAAAAGGATAAACAGCACCGCCACCATATAATACTGCACAGGAAAACGCCGGCGCGCATCGGTAAATGGGATCATCCCCGATTCGATGGGCTCCTGTTTCATCTTATTGGGATTCTTGGGCCCAATAAGCGAAGGCATGATAATGGCGATGGCAGCAAAGATAGCCGCAACAATAAACAAAATCAGTAAGGGCAGATAGTCGATAATCATACGCGTATGGAATTGATTTAGAATTGAAATTCTGGATAACCACGGCGCCGGGCTCCATCTGCCGTGGAGAAGACTGCCAACGCAAAACCTGACCATGTTGGCATAAGCCCGTGCATTCTATCACCAGTATATGTATCTGTCAATCCGGCTTATTAAACTGTGATGAGTAGCGCCCCAACGCCCCGTATCCCCTCACATATCCTGCGGAAAGTCTATATCCTGCACGATCTCGGGCCCGGCCTCGACCCAGGCAACGTCGTTGGCCCGGCTGCGAAAAAGGGCCCGCCCTCCCTGATCGCCCCTGATGTCGTACAGGGCAGGGAACAGGCTCAGATCGAAAAGCACCGGGTTCCCCCGCCGGCCCTGATGGCGCGGGGCGACGATGGGGGCCAGGGTCTGGCGATAGGTGCTGATCATGCGTCGCGTGAGATCAGGAGGAAGGCGGGGTTGGTCGCCGAGGAAGAAGAAGGCTGCTTGGGTGCGGGGCGCGCAGGCGGACAGCCCGGCCTGCATGCTGGCGCTCTGCCCCTTATCCCACGCCGGTTGGTAAACGATCTTCACCGGCAGCCCGTGGAGCACCATGGCCGTTTGCGGATAATGCGCGCCCACCACCACAATGACTTCATGGACGTCGGCCGCCAACGCCTGCAACACGGCCTGGCGCAACAGCGGCTGGCCCTGCCACAGAGCAAGCTGTTTGGCCCCGCCGAAACGTGTACCAGCTCCTGCCGCCAGCACAATGGCGCTGTTCTTGCCATAGCAGGCGATCACCGGCGGTCGCTGCTGCAATTGTGCCAGACATACGGCATCGAAAAGGGGGCTGCGCCCAAGCCGGGCGGCCATGTGCCGCAGCTGTGCGGGCTGGATGTGGTCGGGAACGGCATCCCACCCGTTCAGGAGGAGAATGCGACGGGCCTGTGCCGGTGCACCGCGGGCTGGCCCCGCCGGGTGCCGCAACAAACGGGAGACAATGGCCGGGCTCAGCCGCACCTCCGGGTCGAGATCGAGCAGTTGGGCCATCAGCTGTGGGCGATGCACTGTGTCGTCGCCCAGAGGCCGATCCAGCGCCCACAATCCGGCGCAACACACCACATGCGTGCTGAAATCGGGAATGACCGGCTCATGAGAAGCCGGCGCCTTCAGGGGCCGTTGTTTGCTGCCATCGCCTTCCACCAGCAGCACATCGGCGTATGAACGAAAATCGGCGATCTGCTCAGCCGGGAAACCCAGCGCCTTGTCTGCTCGTTCGTCGATGCTGCGGGCCACCGCCACAACTGCATGCTGTCGGCAGGCCTGGCTGAGCTCTGTCGCGGTGGGCGCCACG
>JAJRXO010000475.1 GCA_024276255.1 Chloroflexota bacterium
AAACATGCTCCTGTGAGCAGGCTGATTGCCGAACGGCTGCCAGCCACCATCGAATTAGCCCTGGGCGCGCTGATCTTCGGGCTGGTGGTAGCCATGCCCATCGGCATTATCTCTGCTGTCAAACAAAACTCTGCCATAGACCGGTTGAGCATGGCCGGGGCTTTCGTGGGCATCTCGATGCCTCCCTTTTGGCTGGGCATTATCCTCATGCTCATCTTCGCCGTGCTTCTGCGCTGGCTCCCTGTTTCCGGACGTCTAGATTACAATATCAAGTTGCAATCGATCACGGGCCTGTATGTTTTGGACAGCATTCTCACTGCCAATTGGCCGGCGTTGATCAGTAGCCTCAAGCATTTGGTTTTGCCTTCTATAAGCCTGGGGGCGGCGGTGGCGGCCACGGTTGCCCGTATTTTGCGCTCAAGCATGTTGGAGGTGTTGCGGCAGGATTATGTGTTTTTGGCGCGCGCCAAAGGGTTGCCACAGCGGACGGTCATCGTCAAGCATGCCTTGCGCAACGCCCTCATCCCCACAGTGACCGTGGTGGGATTGCAAATAGGCGTCCTGTTGGGCGGTAATATGATCGTCGAAACTGTTTTTGCCTGGCCGGGCCTGGGGCGCTTGGTCGTACAGGCGATTTTCGCCCGCGATTTTCCTCTGGTGCAGGGCGCAGTGATGGTTTACGCCTTTATTTTCGTAATAGTGAATTTGATCGTCGATGTACTCTACACTTATCTCAATCCCAAGATAGCCATGTAGCATTTTCAGGTACTGATGCCATGATCGCCCCCTTAAACACTGGATTGATAGAGTCAAGGATTAATCTATGGATGCTCAAGTCATAACGCTGTCTCAGCGTCTGTATCCTCTTAAATATCGGTTTCATCTCTGGAAACGCAACACGCTCCAATTTCTACGTGAGCTTTGGAGAAATCCTTCGGCGTTGCTGGGGGCGCTGCTCGTGTTGCTGGTGGTGCTGATGGCTGTCTTTGCTCCCCAGATTGCCCCACACGATCCCACCAGGGGTAAACTGCGCAACCAATTGCTCCCCCCGGTCTGGCAAAAAGGAGGTAGCACGGAGTTCCTGTTGGGAACAGATGTCCAGGGCCGGGATCTGTTGTCACGCATCATCTATGGCGCCAGAATCTCATTGTCGGTCGGCATCCTGGCCGTGGGCATCTCCGCCCTCATCGGCACAGGTCTGGGGGCGTTAGCTGGCTACTATCGGGGCACGCTCGATGCTGTTATCTCTCGTTTTGCCGACATCCTTCTAGCTTTCCCCTTTCTCATCTTTGCCATCGGCATGATGGCTTTTCTGGGACCTGGCTTTACGAATTTGCTTTTGGCCCTGACGCTCAAAAGCTGGGTTGAATTCTTTCGCCTGGCTCGCGGCGCAGTTATCGCCGAGAAAACATCCGAGTATATCGAAGCGGCCAAGGTGGTGGGCCAGTCCAACCCCACCATTATCCTTAGCGAAATCATGCCGAATATTATACACTCCATCATGGTGTTGGGCACGTTGCGCATGGGCTCGCTGATCATTGCCGAGGCCAGTTTGAGCTTTTTAGGCCTGGGCATTCAGCCCCCTACCCCGGCCTGGGGCTCTATGATCGCCGATGGCAGGGACTACCTGATCACATCCTGGTGGATTGCCACCTTGCCGGGGTTGGCAATTCTGGTTTTAGTTCTGAGCATCAACCTGTTCGGTGAAGGCCTGCGCGATATCCTGGACCCCCGCCTGAAGATCGAGTAAGAGGAGACACTGTCACATGTCAGATCGATCCACAGCGGCCACATCTCCACCTCTGTTGGAGTTGGAAGGCCTGACTACGGACTTTCCCATCCGGCGTGGCCGGGTACGAGCCGTCAATGACCTCAGTTTTCAATTGTATGAAGGAGAAAAACTGGGCATCGTGGGAGAATCAGGATCAGGCAAAAGCGTCACCCTGCGCTCCATCCTGAGACTGGTGCCCTATCCGGGCCAGATTGTTACCGGAGAGATTCGCTTCCAGGGTCAGAGCCTGCTGGCCAAAACTGCCAGGGAGATGCAACATATCCGGGGCAAGGATATTGCTATGATCTTCCAGGACCCCATGACCACGCTCAACCCCGCCTTTGTCGTAGGTGAACAAATCCGAGAGTCGCTGCGAATTCACAACATCGTCCCTCGCAGCCCCGGCATCGTCTCCCACCTGTTCGACCGCAAGCGCAAAAAGAGAGAAAACGAGCGCGTGATGCAGGCCATGGCCGAGGTGGGAATTCCTGATCCGGCGCAAAACGCCCGCCGCTATCCACACCAATTCAGTGGCGGTATGCAACAGCGGGCCCTGACAGCCATTGCCCTGGCTTGCGAACCCACGCTTCTGTTGGCTGACGAGCCAACGACTGCGCTCGATGTCACCATCCAGGCCCAGATATTGGCTCTCCTGGATAAAATCAACCGTGAGCGAGGCACAACGATCATCCTTGTTACCCACGACTTAGCCGTGGTTGCTGAATTTTGTCAGAATGTAATCGTTCTGTACGCCGGGCAACTGATGGAAAAAGGTAGCATCTCCCAAATCATCGAAAATCCGCTGCATCCTTATACCCATGGCCTGCTGCGCTGCCTGCCCAAAATTGACTCACGGCGGCTAAGAATTGATCCTATCCCAGGCAGCGCCCCCGATCTTAGTAGCTTGCAGACGGGCTGTCCCTTTGCCCCTCGTTGCGATCGTGTGATGCCCGCATGTTCGCAGACCGAATCCATTCCCCTGAAAACATTGTCGGATGGTCGCTTGGTTCGCTGTTTGCTCTTTTAGCGTTCATGCTGATCTTTTTCACCACTTATCTCCACCTTTGAGGAGGATCACTTGTCAGAGATACCATTAGTGGAAGCGCGAGGGATTAAAATGCACTTTCCCATCCGCCAAAGCTGGCTGATCAAGCTCCTGACAGAGCGTAAAGATCAGTGGGTGAAGGCAGTCGATGGTGTGGATCTCAAGATCTATGCCGGAGAAACGGTGGGATTGGTGGGAGAATCAGGATGCGGCAAGACCACCTTTGGAAGGGTGTTGACGCGTCTCTACAAACCCACTGCCGGCCAGGTTTTATTCAAGGGCCATCCCATCAATGTTAAGGACGCAAGACAAGAAGCTGTTATTTTTGACGATGCCCCCCCTCCTCCTCACGATCGTCAGTTTGACTATGC
>JAJRXO010000476.1 GCA_024276255.1 Chloroflexota bacterium
CGTGGAAAGGTGGAGGAAGGAAGGTTCATGGATCGAATGGGCAGGGAGGGGTGACCACGGTAGCGGTGATGGCATTCTGTTCATTCTGTGCGTGCAGCTCATTGCCTCGGTGCGACTGATCACGACGTACATAGGCCAGGGCCACAGGGCCGCAACGGGGCGATTCGGCCACCGACGTGACCACGCCCACAATCTTTTCGGCGCCGAATAGCTGCGTGCCAGGGACCACCATGGCCGAAAGGCGCAGTCCCACCAGGGTTTTCGTCACCTTGTCGTAAGTAATTTGACGGGCAATGATCTCCTGGCCGGTGTAGCACCCCTTATTGTCGGCAATGGCAAAGCGCAGATTCGCCTCCAGGGGGGTGTAATCGGCGGTCAGTTCAGTGGCGGGACCGGGCATGGCAGATTCAATGCGCAGGATTTCGTAGTGTCGGGGAGCAAGGGCTACGGCACTTGCGGCCTGCAAAACCGCTTCCCAGACGGCAGCCTGTGCGGCGGGCGCCAGTAACACATATCCTTGCAGGGCCAGTCCATTGCCATGGAGCAACCAGGCATCGCCGGCCTCAGCATGGGTGATGTGGATGGCGCTCTGATTACCGGGAGCGCTTGCCAGCCCCCAGGCTTCCCACAACGCTGCCAACCGCGGGCCCAACAGGTCGAACTGCACCCAGGCAGCGCTTTCGTCCCGCACGATCACCTGATCCATAAAAAAGACCTTCCCCTGCAAGAAACGGGCCGTCTCGCGGCCGCGACCCGGCAACGTGATCACCACCAGCGTGTCGGCGTCTGCAAAGACGTGTAATACATCGAGGATGCGCGCAGTGGGAGAGGTGAGCACGGTGGGGACGAGACGGCCGGCAGGCAGGGACTTGAGGGCGTTGGTGGACTGACGATCGAGAAAGGGTAAACGGTCATCTCCATCAAGACGCAGAAGGCCGGTCTCGGTGCGGATTGTGTAAGCGAGCCCCTGCAACGCTGCAGTATAATCCGCCGGAAAGGTCATGGATTGGGACAATGGAGTCACACTCATAAGAAGAGGGCCCATTATAAACAATCGCTCCCCCGGCGTCAACAGCACCCCTATCCGCGCTCCACAATCAGGGTCACCGGGCCATCGTTGATCAGCTGCACCTGCATGTAGGCGCCGAAAACGCCCGTTTGTACAGCAACACCAGCCTGCCGCAGCGCAGCCACAAAGTGCTGCACCAGAGGTTCGGCCTGCGCGGGGCGGGCTGCATGAGAAAACGAGGGCCGCCGTCCCTTGCGGGCATCGCCATACAGCGTAAACTGCGATACCACCAGCACCTCGCCGTCCACATCTTGTAGTGAACGGTTCATGAGCCCATTCTCGTCTTCGAAGAGGCGCAGACCAGCCACCTTACGTGCCAACCAATCCGCCTGCTCCTCCCCATCGCTGTGCGTTACCCCCACCAGCACCAGAAAGCCGCGCCCAATTCGGCCCACAACCGTACCATCTACCGTCACCGATGCCGAACTTACGCGTTGAATGACCAGTCGCATCGCAACCTCCTGAACCAAAGGATCATTATGCCCCCTATGCTAGAACAGACCAACTGCTTTCGCAAATCGAGTATCATCCCTGTGCAGCAAACCGCCTTCCTGGCAGGTGCTGCCTTATGAATAGGATGAAATGACCAAATCGATATGATGCCTGCACGGAGGTGAATTCTTTGCAGAATCGATGCATTATGGCGCGTGGCGATTTGGTGTTTTCAGTACTTTCACTTACAATACAGCGCTTCATCATAAAACACCGTTTCTTATTATGAAACCACGCCAGATCCTGCCCACGCCCGGTCTTCCAGGCCACATCCTTGCCTGGATATCTCCCGTATACGTGGAGGCCGTCTGGCGGACGAGGCCAATGCATGGGCGAAGGCAAACTCCGCCCCTCCTGTTTGACCAGCGTCCATATCGATAATACCTGCTGCTTTTGGCGCCTCAGGTGCCTGCATACTCTTCCCCTCTTTCAAGGAGCTACCATGATGCGACGTCGCCGAAGTGTTGCCGCACGAAGTCAGTACACTGTTCAGTCCAGCCGTATTCCGCTCAAATTATCGATGATGGATCGCGACACCTGTCTGCGCATCCACCGGGCGTCCTGCCAGATACTGCACCGCACTGGGGTGCGTGTGTTTCATGAAGGAGCCCTGACCATGCTCAAACAGGCTGGCGCTCATGTCGAAGACGATAATCTGGTGAAAATCCCACCTTCTCTCATCGAATGGGCCCTGGCCTCAGCGCCGGAGGGTTTTAATCTTTACAAACGGGGCAGCGATGAGGTGGCGCTGCGTCTGGACGGTCAACACGTGTATTTCGGCACCGGTTCCGATACCCTGCGCTATCTGGACCCTCGCACGGGCGAGCGCCGGGACTTTTCCACGCAGGATATCGCCGATGTCATGCGCCTGAGCGACGCTCTGCCCGAGATCGGCTTTGTGATGTCGGCCGGCATCCCCCGCGATGTGCCCACACAGACCTACTACCGCTATCAATTTGCCACCATGTTGCGCAACACCAGCAAGCCCATCGTCTTTGTGTGTAACGATCTGCAGGATATCGAGACGATTGGCGCCATGGCAGCTGCGGTCGCCGGTGGCTTCGATCGCCTGGCGCAGTACCCCAATCTGCTGCTCTACTCCGAGCCCACCACCCCCCTGCAGCAATCCGAAGAAGCAATCGACAAATTGCTGTACACAGCCAGCCATCGCATTCCGGTGACGCATTCCCCGGCGCCAATGATGGGCGGCACTGCCCCCATCACCCTGGCCGGGGCCGTGGCCCTGGGCAATGCCGAGATGCTGAG
>JAJRXO010000477.1 GCA_024276255.1 Chloroflexota bacterium
GTCTCAGATATCACACCTCGATGCGCACGATCTTTTGAATGATGAGAAAACCGGAGACGATGATGACCGCGCCCACGCCGAGCATGATCCAGCCACACGGCTCTTTGAACATGGCTCCCATGTACTCGCGGTTCAGCAGGAACAGGATCAGCCCCAGAAACACGGGCAGCCCACTGATCACGTAGCCGGTGATCATCCCCTGGGCAGTCAAGACCCGGATCTCGCCCTTGATGCGTACCCGCTCGCGGATGGTGTGACCGATGATCTCCAATATCTCGGCCAGGTTGCCACCGACCTCGTGCTGAACGTTGATGGCGGTGATCATCAGGTCCAGATCGTCGCTGTTGATGCGGCGCAGCAGGTTGGCCATGGCTTGCTCTTGCGAGAGGCCGAGGGCGATCTCTTGGGTGACTCGTTTGAACTCGGTCGAAATGGGCGGCGGCAGCTCTTTGGCCACCGTTTCCATGGATTGCAACATGCTGTAGCCAGAACGCAGCGAATTGGCCAACAGGTTGATGGTATCACCCAGTTGGTTGTTGAAGGCATTCAGGCGTCGCCGGTGTCGTATCTTCGTCCAAATGGAGGGCAAAAATATGCCGACGATGCCCCCCACAATGGCCAGGGGCCAGATGCGGAAGATGAGCAAAGCCAGCAAAGCACAGCCGATCACGCTGATCACAATGAGGGCCAGGTATTCCGACACCGTCAGCTTCAGATCGGCTCTGGCCAGTTGAGTGGCTATGTTGGCCGCGAAACCCCGGTCGGCCAGTTGTCTGTCGAGGGTCTGCGTTAAGCGCGACGGCCCCTTTTCCCGCGATTTGCTGTCCTTCGCGTCAACCGATGTGCCGTCCCGTGCGTACTGTTCCAGTCGGGCCTCAATAACCTGTTGACCTCGCCGCAAATACAAGTATATGCCGACGAAGATACCGGTGACCACAACGAACGCACCGACGGCTCCCAGAATGGCGATGGGATTCATCGGGCATTCCTCCTTCTTCTCAGTAACTTTACCATTTACTTACACTATCTCAAAGACCAGCCGGCGCAGTTGGTCGCCTAGAATCGCTGTCCCACGCCGAAAATGCCCGGCGGCAGGTGGATGTTGGCGGCTTCGATCCTCTCGATGAACTTGGGGCGGATACCGGTGGGCCGCAACCGCCCGACAACTTTGCCGGCCTCGATGCCCGTCTGCTCAAAGGCGAAGATGTCCTGCATGATGATCACGTCGCCTTCCATCCCCTGCACCTCGGATATTTTTACGACCTTGCGCGAGCCATCGCGCATCCGATCCTGATGGCAGATCAAGTCCACCGCCGAGGCCACCTGCTCTCGAATGGCGCGCAAGGGCAGGTCCATGCCGGCCATCAGGCACATCGTCTCCAGCCGGGCCAGGGTGTCGCGGGGGCTGTTGGAGTGGGCGGTGGTCAGCGAACCGTCGTGGCCGGTGTTCATGGCCTGCAACATATCCAGCGCCTCCCCGCCACGACACTCCCCCACCACGATGCGGTCGGGGCGCATACGGAGACAGTTGATGACCAGGTCCCGGATGTTGATCTCGCCTTTGCCCTCGATGTTGGGTGGCCGCGATTCGAGGGTGACGACGTGTTCCTGCCGTAGCTGAAGCTCGGCCGCGTTCTCGATGGTGATGATGCGTTCGTCGTCGGGGATGAA
>JAJRXO010000478.1 GCA_024276255.1 Chloroflexota bacterium
AATAAGACCCCCCCCGAGACCGGTGAAGCTCAGGGTAAAGGATGATGTAACCGCAAAACAATTCGATTGTACTCCGAACTCCGTCTGAAATACGTATCAAGAATGTCAAAACTATGTCAAAATACGCTTCGTTCAAAATTATACCCCTTGTCTAAGTTATAATCAAGTCCTATAATACGCTTGAGACGACTATCTCAAAACCAGGGGAGAAGTCGAATTTTTCCGGGAGTTTTGCGCCAGTTTCGCCTTCTTTTCCCATTATTATTGAGATGATACGATATGATTGTATCAAATGAGTCGGTATACCCCACCCCCTCTGGGAGGGAGCGCGAAAAATCCAGTTTCAACGATCCTTTTTTGACCTCACCAGAGGCCATAGCGATACAGAGTCAATACGCAAACCATCCGCACGCTTCCGCTCCTGGCTACCGGGTGCCTTTATGACTGCGATTTCACAACTCAAACGCCGCCTGACGGTCAACGATCTGGACTCCCTGCAGGAGTGGTTGCGCTATTTTCAGATAGGGCTGCCTATCTTATTGTTTTTCGTGGTAGTCATCTACGAGACGACTGAGCATCTCATTATCGCAAACTCTCGGCATATCAACCCCAATTTCTTCGGCGAGGTAGGATTCTTTGGTATCCTGGGGCCAATCGGCGTGGCCCTGGTGCTGGGATGGATTCGCCAGCAGCTGACTCATCGCCTGCTGGCAGAAGAAGCGGTATTGCGGCTGAATCGCATGTTGGAGGCGAAAGTACGCGAGCGCACCCGGCGCCTGGAAGAGGCCAATGCCGAGTTGGCGCAGAAAAATATCGAGCTGCAAACCCTGGACCAACTGAAAGATGAATTCGTCACACTGGTTTCTCATGAATTGTTGGCGCCCCTGACGAGCCTGAACGGTGGCCTGGAAATGATCGGGGAGGTGCTGAATGAACTGCCACCCCCGCATCAGGACACCCTGAAGATCGTACGCTACGAAAGCGCACGCCTGACCGACCTGGTGCGCAAGATACTGAACGTCTCGGCCCTGGAGGCCGGACACCTGCAACTCAAAACCGGTCCGGTCGCTCTGCCACCCCTCCTGCACCAGTGGTTGAGTCATCACCAGAAGAAAACCTGTCTGTGCGAGCTGCGCCTGGAAACGCCGTCAGAATTGCCCTTTGTGGAAGCTGATGAAGAATATCTGGCTGAAACCGTACACAATCTCCTCGATAACGCCATCAAATACTCTCCACATGGCGGATTGATCACCATCAGTGCCTGGCAATCAACCGCCAATGCGGTGACCATAGCCATTAGCGATCAGGGCCTTGGCATCCCCGCCGAGTCACACAAGCAGATCTTCGAGAAATTTTACCGCGTCGATGAAAGTACCAGCAAAGAAGTGTATGGCCATGGCCTGGGCTTATACTTTGCCCGCAAGGTTATCGAAGCCCATGGCGGTCAGATACAGGTAAGCAGTGCTGTCGGAGAAGGTAGCACCTTTACCTTTACGCTGCCTGTAGCTCAGGAGGTGGAGGATGCCGCACAAAATCCTTTTGATTGACGATGATCGTTCGATGCTAAAATTGCTGGGGCGCTACCTGGACATTTCCGGCTACGAGGTGGTTGTGGCTGAAAATGGACTGGCGGGCATTCAAACGCTCTATAACGAACGCCCTGATCTTATTGTATTGGACGTGATGATGCCCAGGCTGGACGGCTGGGAAACATGCCGGCGAATCCGGGACATGACCAATATCCCCATTATCATGTTGACGGTAAAAGGCGAGGAACCAGACAAACTTAAGGCATTCGATCTGGGCGTGGATGATTATGTCACCAAGCCATTCAGTTTTGCCGAACTGGCTGCCCGCATTCGCGCGGTCCTGCAGCGGGCCGGCCGCGAAGTCGGGGAACCGGAAACACGCATACGAGTAGGCGATCTCACACTGGACAGCAAAACGAGGATCGTGAAGCGAGGGGAGCAGACAATTGAGCTAACCCCCACCGAATTCCAACTATTGCAGGCGTTGATGGAGCGGGCTGGGGAGGTCGTGCCTTCGGAGGAACTGGTGCGCAGGGTGTGGGGCCCGGGGTATGCAGACTCTATCGGTTATATCCGCCGCTATATCTGGTACTTGCGCCAAAAGGTGGAACCGGATCCTGCCCATCCCACCTATATTCTCAATGATCGCGGATTCGGCTACATGATACACAAGTAAGAGGTAATTACAGGTAACTGCACAGATATCCACATCCTGATCTGCATAAAACTGCCCGAGTCATGACCGTTTGTAGCCCCGGAAACCGGAAAACCGGAAAACCGGGATGGTGCCGCCCCCAACCGGCCTGATTACCTGGCCCACCGATCTAGCGGTTTACTTGTTTACCTGCTTAACTTGAGCCAAAAACCAGTAAATAATGTGCACCCGTATAGGTGCAATTACATAGATACTTTGAACGCGTGGTCATTTTGTGTTACCATCTCTCGTGTTATCGGTCCGCCCATTACTCATTGGCGATTCACTGTTGGCTTCGCCGGTAATAGGTTCAACGCGAAGACATGGGGAGCGCAGAGAGAGAAACAGAGAAAGCCTCAGGCTCCTTAGCTCTGCGAACTCTGAAGATTTTCTCTTTGCGTCCCTGCGCCTTTGCGTTTTTTCGGGAGAGCCACTGTTTCTTGTTCACTTGGAAGAAAGGTGAAATAATGATACGCCAGACCCCCCACAATTCCCGTGATCGCAAAACCGAACTCAAGCTGGCCCTGGTTGCCATTTTCGGCATCACCCTGTTTTACGCCCTCTACGCACGTGATCATTCGGTGCGCTCCAGCTCACTGGTGGGCCATGGCATCGGCATCGCAGGCTTTATCCTGATGCTGGCGACTGAAAGCCTTTATTCCATCCGCAAACGCTGGGGCAAGGCCCATTGGGGACGCCTGAGTCAATGGTTGAGCAGTCACATCTTCATGGGGATCGTGGGACCATACATGGTATTATTACATACAGCATGGCGTTTTCGCGGCCTGGCAGGATTGACCCTGTTTTTTACTTTCGTGGTGGTGTTGAGCGGTTTTGTGGGGCGTTATATCTACACCTCCATCCACAAAGGCCTTGCAACCTCGGAATTGCAGGAGGCCGATCTTGCGGCCGAATTGCAGACCCTGAATCAGCAGTTAAATGATTGGTTACAGCGCCAACCTCCCGTCGTTCAGGACCTGGTGCGCCGCGATACGGCCCAGGCCCAGGCCCTGGCCGAAGGGGGCGGGGCAGGCTCTGTTTTTGCGCAGACGCTCGACAACTGGCTCTACCAATGGCGCCTGCAGCAGGCCATGCGTCGCGTGCCGGCAAGCGAAACTGCACACCTGCGGCAGCTGCGCAGCATGCTCCGGCAGCGTCGGCAGTTGGCGCGGCAAAGTGCGACACTCGCCCAGGCGCGACGGCTCATGAGTACCTGGCATGTGGTACACGTGCCCCTGGGCATGGTGCTGTTCACGGCCGCCTTTTTGCATGTCATCTTCGCACTTTTCTATAGCACCTTCAGTTATTAGATGCCTGATTGTTTGATGCACACGGCTGCTTGCTGACCTGTTAACTGTGCAAGGGTCCAGGTAAGGACGAAGGTCGCACCGAAATACTCGCCAATCATCCTCTTGATACCCGGTCAACCGCTGAGCCGGTAGGATGGGGACGATCTGCACTGATCTGATCCAGCCCGGCTGAAAGATCGAACCCGATAGCAAAACCTTACACAAAGGCACTGATCCGCATAGACACACATCCAATTCACTTTTTGCGAGGCCGATCATGCAAAAACGACAGGGCTGTTTCTCTACTGTAAGCTTGCTGGCTGTCCTGGGCCTGCTGGCCACCCTCATAATCATCACGTGGGTTCAGGGTGGGATGATCCTGGCCAGTCCCGGTGGCCTCAGCAGCCAGGCAGTGCGCGGGCAACCACTGCATGGCGTGAACTCGCACGCCGAGATAGACAACCAATGCCAGCGCTGCCACGCCCCCTTCTGGTCTCCAGACACCATGGCAGACCGTTGCATGGCCTGTCATGATGGCGTGCTACAACAGATCAGTGGACAAAGCGGCCTTCACGGCCAGCTAAAAAACGCCCGTGCCTGCAAGAGCTGTCACACAGAGCATCGCGGCCCCTACGCCTCGCTCACATTGGCGTCGCTGGATAGCTTCCCGCACACGATCGACACCGTTGGCTTCACGCTCAGCAAGCATCAAAAGAACTACGACGATTCTGCCCTCAAGTGCAGTGATTGCCATGGAGACTCGGTGGCAGCGCCATTCGATGTAGGGCGCTGCGATAATTGTCATCGCCAGGCCGACGCCGCGTTCATGCAGCAACACGTCGCCGATGTGGGCACGGCCTGCCTGCAATGTCATGATGGCAGCGGCGAATTAGCCAATTTCGATCACAACCAGACCAA
>JAJRXO010000479.1 GCA_024276255.1 Chloroflexota bacterium
GCCGTGCCCAGGGCCCGCGCCGCCTTGAAACGCATATAGGCGTTCATGTCGCCGATGGCGCCCATGGCAGCCCGTTCATCGATGGCTTTCAGCGTATCCTCGGTGGCGCTGATCGATCTCACGAATACCTGCTTCAGAACCACCCCAGATTGCGAGAACGACTCTGCCACCTTGGACTTTAACGCCACACCCAATTCGTCTACCAGTGCTGGCAGATCAAACAGGCCTGCCTTGGTTTCACCCAGCAGATCGGTGAAGGCGGCAACCAGCTGGGTGCGCAACCAGTTGCTGATTTCGCTGGTGCTGTAATAACCCCGTTGTCCTACAATTTGCGCTACAAAGCGCTGGGCATCTTCAATGCGAATGGAGTACGTGCCATGGGCACGCAATCGCACCATGCCCAGATCCTTGTCGCGCAGGGCCACCGGCTGGGGGGTGCCCCACTTCAGGTCGAGCAGATCCACCATGTTGACGAAATAGACCGAGGCCTTGAACGGCGATTCGCCGTCGAACAGGCGGCCCAGCAAGTTGATCAGCAGGGGGACGTTGGCTGTGGTCAGCGTGTGACGGCCGGGGCCGAAGGTGTCGAGGGCTTTGCCATCGCGGAAGAAAACAGCATTTTGGCTTTCGCCAACCACCAGTTGGGAGCCCAGCCGAATGTCGCCCCACCCCTGTTGGGGAATGCGCAGGACGAGTTGGTCGGGGCGCTGGTTGGGGGCCTGGATGATATCGAGAATACGTGGCATGAAAATTCTCCTTATGAGCGAGATGATGGTGAAACAGGCTATTCGGTGGCGGCATTGATAGCGTCTTGACGCTTATCAAATTGTTCGTGCAATTCGGCCAGCTTGTTCATGAGGGCGTCCAGGGCTTCGTTATAGCCCTCCCCGCTCTGCACAGCCTGATTGAGGGCATTGATGGCTTCATTGATTTCAGGTATTTTTTCACCGATGGCCGTGTCGAAATTGATGATCTGCTGGAGTTCGTCCTCGCGTACTCGTTCAGCATCGAAAAATCCTGAGTAGCCGCTGGCCGCGGTTTTGATGCGATCGATAAGCAACTGCAAACGCCCCACCGCTCGTTCCAGCTCGGGCAGCGAGCGCAACTGGCCTGCCGAGACCAGATCGCGTTGAATGGTCGTGAGTTTGCGTCGATACGACTCCAGGCGTCGGGCCATTTTTTGGCGAATACGGCGATCGGCAGCGCGTCGTAATTCTTTTTCGCGGTAATCGCGTATGACGGGCAGGCCGCTGACGGTGCGTTCGATGGAACTCATGCCAGCCTTGGCTTTATCGAATAAGTTCATAGGTACCTCCTGTGAACGTATGGAGAGATTGCAGGAGAGATGTGGCTCTGTTGCGTATTGCGTATTGCGTATTGCGTGTGGCGTTCATTGGCATGTAACAATTATTAATCAAGGAGTAATAATAACGCAGTCCGCAATACAATGGATATGTGGTTTTAACCGAGGTGCAGAAAAACCTCGGCGCCGCACCACGGGCAGATAATCATGCCCTTGCCGGCCAGCTCCAATTCGCCGCCACAGTTGGGGCAGATGGGGTTGTTCCTGAGCTGGGAGTTTTCGACGGAATAGAGCAGGCCATCCTGCCAGTTGATAGCGCCGGTGAATAGTTGTTTGCCGATAAGGTCGCGTACCAGATCTTCCACCTCTTCGCGGCTTTTGTTCAGCTCCAAGGCAACTTCATCCAGGCGCACTTTACCCTGGGCGAGCACCATGTTGAGGATGGTGCGCTGAGCGCGAGCTTTTGCCATCTTGGCTTCTTCGCCGCGGCCGCGCCACAGTAAAAAGCCGCCGACACCGGCAAGAGGAATGACGACAAAGATAAATATCAGGATGAAGCCCAAAAGCTGGCCCCCAATGGTGGCAGTGCTTTCGGTGTTCAGTTGTACGCCCAGCAATACCGCGGTCGCCGAGCAGATGAGGATGGCTGCGATGAGCAGGATGAAGCCGGAGATTCTACCGATGTTCATTGTGCTGTCCTTTGGAGAGGAGATGGAAGGGAAACGGGGAAGGGTGTATCTGGCACGAGGGGGATCAGCCGAAGCCGCCACCTCCGCCACCGCCACCACCGCCGCCGAAGCTGCCGCCGCCGCTCCAGCCACCGCCGCTCCAACCACCACCGCCCGAACTGCCGCGCGTGGATGACCAGCCGCTGCCGCCACTGGGTTGCGGCCGACTTGTCAGAGTGCTGGCCGCATTGGACAACATACTGCTGAGGCCGACGCTCATACCGGCCAGGCCGCCGGTCATGCCGCGGCTGGCATCTCCCAGACTGGGCAAACCGCCGCCGCCTTCTTCGGGCAGGCGGGGGGCGGGGGATGCATTGCCGGCCACACGTCCGCCACCGCTCCGTCCGAGATAGGGCCGCGGGTACGGTATATACCACTGCGGCACCGGCGCTTCCGGCACCTTCGACCACGTGGCCAGATATTCTTTATCCAGGCCAAAGGCAATGGCATAAGGCAGATAGCGATCAAATAAATCGGTGGCGCGTTTGAGATCGGTATATTGTTCGATATTTTTGAGATAGGTGCGAAATGCTTGCCAGCGAGCTGCATGCTCTGCCCCCTCGGCGGTTTTGCGAGGCATAAAGCGAGCCAACAGGATGACACCCAGGGAGAACAGGCCCGGCCCCAGCGGCAGGAGCACAGCGAAATCTGCATAGCTGGACAGGGCGCTCAGCGCCACACAGGCAAAGAGCACCGTGCTAAGGATCATCGCTACCCCCAGCGCACTCCAGCGGTTGCGCACCTTTTCGGGATCGGCTGAAAACAACCCCGCTTCCGTCACTTCGTTATACAGTGCCTTCCGCAATGCCGGCAGCTGAGTATAGAATTTCGTCTTCAGCGTTGACAACCGTCGTTTAGTGTTATTGCCGAACAGGGCCTTGATCAGAGCTACTTCATACGCACGCAGCTTTTCATCCGGCTGTTTGAGCAGCGTATATTCATAATCCGGCTCGCCGCGGCCGAAAAGACCTTTGCTTTCGGGTTCCAGTTCTTTCATGCGCAGA
>JAJRXO010000480.1 GCA_024276255.1 Chloroflexota bacterium
CTGGGTGGGGTTGCTCTCCTGTTCGCAATGAGAGAACGAGGCTGGCAGTTACCGTTCGTTCTGTTAACCGGTTATATCCAGGACGAACAACTCAAGATCGCACAAACACAGAACCTCAGCGCCTACTTATTGAAGCCACCCGATCCGGACGAACTCGCCCATACATTGGCCAAAATACTACATGGCGGGCCAACCTGATCGTCGGGGCGGATGAGGCCATACCGGCCGGATTGCGAATCCGGCGGGAAAGCCAGGCGTGTTTCGTATTGCGTGTTGCGTACTGCGTATTGCGTAACGCCCTTACAGGGTTCCAAACTGAGCGGCAGCACGCCGATGATGATGAAAATGATCTGCGCACATAGACCATCTATAGCCCGGAAGACCAGAAAACCGGGGTGGGCGGCGCCTCCCCCAACCGGCCTGGTCTTCTGGGCTCCTGGTTTACTGTGTTCCTGGTCTACTGTGCTACGGGTCACCATTGACACCAATCTGTGTCCTGTTTACGAAGCGAACACCTCTACCAATGCTGTGAAATTGGCGAGAAAACAGGCTATCAAGGATAATCGGGGTTGCCACCCTTCCTTCCCCTGTTATTCCTCTCCCATCAAGCTCTCACTCTACTGAACCGCAGGAGTCTTCTGCCAATGCAGTTTACGTTGAATGGTCGTTCCCGCACCTATGAAGGTGATCCCGAACTCTCGCTGCTGAGTTATTTGCGCGAATACGAGGGCATTACATCGCCCAAAAACGGATGCGCGCCACAGGCGGCCTGTGGCGCCTGCACGGTGCAGCTCAATGGCAAAGCGGTGCTCTCATGCGTGATTCCCATGAAGCGGGTGGCCGGTGGCGAAGTAATAACTACAGAGGGCCTGAGCGAATTCCGGCAGCAGGTGTACACCAACGCCTTTGTGAGCAAGGGGGCCGTGCAATGCGGTTTCTGCACGCCGGGCATCGTCATGCGTGCCGATGCCCTCATCAACAAGAACCCCAACCCCACCCGGCAGGAGATCGAGCAGGCACTGACGCCCAATCTCTGCCGATGCACGGGTTACAAGAAGGTGGTGGAGGCCATCGAGCTGGCTGCGCAGGCGATCCGCGAGGAGGAGCCGCTGCCTGCGCCGGCGGGCGATGGTCGTGTGGGCACCTCGCAGCCCAAGTACGATTCGCTGGACGCCGTGTTGGGCAGGCGTCCGTTTGTGGATGATATCCGTTTACCGGGCATGGTGCATGGCGCCCTGAAGTTCAGCGATCATCCCCGCGCCCGCGTTCTGAGCATCGACACGGGCGCCGCCCGGCAGCTCGATGGCGTGCTGGCGGTGTATACGGCGGCAGATGTGCCGGGTGATCGTGTAATCGGCCTTATTCGCCAGGACTGGCCGCTGATGATCGGCGAGGGCGAGACCACGCGTTACATCGGCGACGTGCTGGCCGGGGTCGTGGCTCGCACGGAGGCGATCGCGCGGCGAGCAGTGCAATTGATTCGGGTCGACTACAAGGTGTTGGAGCCGATCACCGATCCGCACGAGGCCATGCAGCCGGGGGCGCCGGCCATCCACGAGGGCGGCAATATCCTCTCGCACACGGTAGTGCAGCGCGGCGACATGGTAGAGGCCCGTACCCGCACAGCGTACATTTCCCATGGCGTTTACCAGACCCAACGCATTGAACATGGCTTCATGGAGCCGGAAGCAGCCATTGCCATGCCCACGTCCACGGGCGTGGAGGTGCTTTCGCAGGGCCAGGGCGTGTACGATGATCGCCGACAGATCGCCAGCATCCTGGGCCTGCCCGAAGCGCAGGTACGGGTGATCCTGGTGCCCAATGGCGGCGGCTTCGGCGGCAAGGAGGATTTAACCGTACAGGGCCACGCGGCGCTAATGGCCTATCTCAGCCAGAAAGTGGTGAAGGTGCGGCTGACACGCGAGGAATCGATCCGCATGCATCCCAAACGGCACCCGATCTGGATGGATTATACCGTGGGCTGCGATGCCGGGGGCCGGCTTACTTTTGTGCAGGCGCGCATGGTGGGGGATACCGGCGCCTATGCCAGTGTGGGCATGAAGGTGCTGGAGCGGGCGGCTGGCCACGCCACCGGCGCCTATCATGTGCCGGCCGTAGACGTGGATGCGGTGGCGGTGTATACAAACAATATCCCCTGCGGCGCCATGCGTGGCTTCGGCGTGAATCAGGCCACGTTTGCCCTGGAGAGCTGCATTGATGATCTGTGCGAGCAGGGCGGCTTTGATCGCTGGCAGTTTCGTTATGATAACGCCCTGGATGTGGGGGGCATGACGGCCACCGGCCAGATAATCGAGGCCGGGGCCGGGGCCAGAGCCACCCTGCTGGCGGTGAA
>JAJRXO010000481.1 GCA_024276255.1 Chloroflexota bacterium
CTCGTAGATATCCCACAGATAACGCGGGTGCAGCAGTTGGCCGTTGTATTTCACATAGAATGTGTTGGGCAGCGGATAGCCGAAATAATGCCAGCGCCAGGCAAAATAGATCAGGCCCGGGATCAGGTAGAACAGGACGGTGCTGCGTTCCAGCTGGCGGCGCATCTGCCTGCCGGCCAGGAGCCAGCTTACTGCCAGCGCCATGGCGCTGTACAGCGTGCCTTCCGGCCGCGTGAGGCTCAGCAACAGCAGGCTGATGGCAAACCAGATGCCGGCACGCCGCCGGTTGTGTGTATCGTCTGGCGACTGCAAACAGCGCAGTTGGGCCCACAGCGCCAGCACCAGAAACAGGCTGAATAAATTGGTGGCAAAGCCGAAGCGCGTGTAATAGGCTGCCGGCCCCACCGCATAGCTGCCCGCAATGGCAATCGTCACCAGCGGCCGTTCACTGCTCAGGCGGAATGCCAACAGGCCCACAAGCAGGGTGGTGAGGATGGCTGCCCCCAGACTCAGTAACCACGCCCCCACCTCCATGCTCAGACCCAGCCGATACATCCCCGCCAGCAGGATCACCCACAGAAACTCCGTTGATCCCTCGACCGGGTCCTCGCCTGCATTCCACACCAGGCCCTGGCCCTCAGCCAGGTTACGGGCATAACGGAATGTGATATAGGCATCTTCGGATGGCACCACCGGATGCAATGCCTGGGCCGCTGCCAGCAATAGGAGGGGGATGATCAGAGCCGCAAGCACATATTTCCAGTTGGCCCTGACGGATGTTTCCGGCATCATATCTCCGGCGATCATAAACAAATTCGGCATATGAAAGAATGACTATGCAAATACGGTACTCGCTCACAACCTTTTTGTAAGCCGGTCAACCCGACAACCGGAAAACCAGGTGTCGATCAGTATCCATCTGAACCGGCCTGGTTACCTTGCCACCATGTCTGCCTGCGTACTGCGTCTGCCCTGAAGCAGAGCTGTACACGAAGATGATGACCTGTACTGTGACGAATAAAATGATTTTTGGGGGGGCGGAAGACAGAGGGAACAGACACCATGAGCGACTGCACGCCGATACCGATGAGAACAGAACGCAGATGGCGCTGATGCCCGCTGATTGGCGCAGATTTTCTATCTTTCTGATCAGCGTCTTCCTGACGATCAGCGGCATCAGCGTTCTATTTACGAACAATGGTAAAGTGTCTTTCGTTGGTCTGGATGGGCATCAGACCGGGGATGCCTGTCTGTAACGCATACAGACACGAGCCTATGGTAGCATTGTTGCGCTTCCTTGACAAGCTTTCACATTTCAAGGACACTATATCAGTTTAATCGGCGCTTGCAGTTGCCCACCCATCAGCATTGAATCTATTAGTCGCCCCGAAAGCGTTAAAGTTAATAGGAACCGGAAGTGGATCGCAGGGTCGTAAGAGTAGATCGCCAGCAGCCAGGTCTGTGAAGCTACAGCGTTGGCCGCCAGTGGAGTTGGCGCTGGCCGCCGGATCCGGGGGGCCCTGCCCCCCGGCCACCCCCCGCTGGGGGACTATTACATGCCCCCCAGACCCCCCACGTAAGGCTTGGCGCTGCAGCTCTGGCTCGCAATCAACTTTGTTGGCCTGGCATGTGCGGGGGCTCAGCGGGTTGGCGCTACTGTTTACGGCCAGGGAGGTCCAACCCGGATTTCTCCGTAACCTTTGTTATCAGCGCGGCAATGCCGGATTGCCAAGGTTCTCCCCCCGAAAGCGTAGCGTCGGGGGGAGCCAGAGGGGGGCAGTGCCGCCGGGGCACAATTCCCCCGGCTCCACAAATGCACCCCATGAGTGGGGCTTTACCCCTCGACGCCACGACCAAGCCGGGTTCACCTGGCGCCGTTTTGAAGCCCGACGATGAAGTCGCCGGGCATTCCCCGGCAAATGCCACCTCACCTGACAGATGACGATGCCCTTGCCAAAATCCTGAGACACACGCCGTTTCATGGGCCGTATCCCCACCGGCTCAGTTGTAGGAATGCTTGCTTACCAAATCCAGCTCGGGAGCACTGGCTCTCTGGGGGGATTCGCGATCTACCCGAATGCTCCTCGGGCGGATTGCGAATCCGCCCGAACCACCCCTTGCTCTTCGGCGCGCAACCGCTCATGGCGCCTGTTCGGTTATGCCCCTACCCAGGCTCGACGTCGGCGCTACCTGCCACGCGCCCCGTACAGCCCGCATTCTCCCCAGCCGGCCCGCAGCAAAAAGCCCCACCAACGAAGTTCCTTCATTGATGGGGCTTGCTTGTTGCTAGCTCCCTTATTCTTTGCGGGTGTTCAGCTTGAGAGGGAGATAGAGGGGGCAAAAGCCGGTGAAGCTGGTGAGCAGGAAGATGATGGCCACGACGCCCAGGATGATGGCGACGGTACCGGAAATGGTGCCAGTAAAGTAGAGCACAGCCACCAGGATGGCTACCAGGAAGCGGATGATGCGATCGGTCTTGCCGACGTTTTTGGGTAAATTCATGAGATAACCTCCGATGATGAGTGAGTGATTAAAAGGACTGCACGATCAACACGGCCACGGAGATAATGGTGATGCAGATGACGCAGACCAGCGCCAGTTTGATGAATTGTGTCCGGTTGTTGTTCATAGTCGTGTTGCCTGTATGCTTTGATTGCTTATTGGATGAGGGTTGTGGCTCATTGGTTACATGCCGTTGACATAAAAGAGCGGTTTATTGCACGGGGGAAATGCAATAAACCGCTCTTTGGGCCGGTTTAGGGTGCCGGCGACGGAAGGGCCAGGAAATCAGGCGGGAATAGCTTCCTGTTCGAGCGAGCGAATCTGCGGCTTGGGGAC
>JAJRXO010000482.1 GCA_024276255.1 Chloroflexota bacterium
GTGCCGCTGCCTAGGAAGATGGTGTCGCCATCATCGACCAATTCGGCGGCGGCTCGGCCGATGCCTGCTTTTTCCTGCGCCTGTTCCTGAGCACGCTGTAATGCGGGGCGTTCTGGAGGCGCCTGCCCCAACATGGCGCCCCCACGAAAACGGCGGATCTTTCCCTGCTTTTCCAGCGCGTCCAGGTCCCTGCGGATGGTGGCCGGGCTGACGCCGAAATGATGCGTAAGCTCATCCACCGTAGCGCGTTTGTGAGCCTGCAGGAACTGCCAAAGTGAATCCTGGCGTTCAAGGCTGGAGAGGGTATTCGTGCCTTCGCTATCTTGGGATGACATAGGAGGTTTCCTGAAAGAGGAAGGTGGGATTGATAATATCAATCACGTATAATCTTAACTAATCAATAACAATCACATTATCGCGCAGAAGTAATCATTTGTCAAGAGGAAAAATGAGAGACGGAGGACAGGTAAACGAGTGGAAAAGTAGACAACGAAACAGGTAAACCAGTAAGCCGGTAAACCCGTAAACCTAACTGTCGTTGACAGTAAACCCGTAAACCGGGCCTGCTCACTGCCTCCTCCTCATCTTCCTCTCTCCCTACTCCTTGCCCCTTACCCGCTTGCCGAGACCACCCAAAATCGTTGTTGCGATTGGTAATACGGTGGAAATTTGACATACGAAAGGAATAGTGTAGAATGTAAGGAGATAATGAATTCGTTCTCTTTTTCAAAGGATGTTGGAAAAATGACTGCTCTTACGACCATTACCGCTAAAGGTCAGATAACTATTCCCAAGGATGTGCGCAAGGCGCTGAATCTGAGCCCCAAGGATAAGTTGCTGGTGACCGTGCAGGGAGATCGTATCATCATGATTCCGATCCGGATGCGGCCGCTGACCGAGTTGTTTGGGGCATTGGCTGTGGAAGGGCCTGTGGAGGACCTGGACACCATCCGTGAGCAGCTTCGTTGGGAACTGGGACGCCGTATCGCGGAGGGAGAGGAATGAAACTGGCTTACGTCGATACAAACATCCTCCTGAGATTTATTACCGCAGCGCCAGCAGAGCAAGCGGTTCAGGCGAAGAAGTTATTTGCTGCTGCGGAGAGTGGCAAAGTCAGGTTGTTTCTGGACGAGATTATCCTGGCTGAGAGCGTGTGGGTGCTATCCTCCTTCTACAAATTCAGCAAGATGGATATTAAAAAAGTTTTGTTGCCGATCCTCGCCAATGAAGGGATTGAACTGAGAAATGAGCGGGACATTTTGCTGGCGCTGACGCTCTTCGCTGATATGAACGTCGATTTCGTCGATGCGCTGGTGAGCGTGCATATGGCCCGGAACGGCGTGCTCGACATTGTGACCTATGACAAACACTTCAATCGATTGCCGGGCGTCAAGCGCGTCTCGCCGGGCGACTTCCTGGCCGGGGATTGATTGCTGGCTTACGACATAGTGATCACTGGCTGGGGCGTACTGGCAACGAAGACGAAAAGGCCAGAGAAGATGCTCAGTTATGGATATAAAACTTGACGATGCTGTAAATAGTGGTGTCACAGCAGGCTGGCCAAGATTGAGGACATCATCGTCGCCATGCGGAAGCATCCGAAAAACATCAAGTTCTGAGATTTGTGCAAGGTGTGGAGACGGTATCAGCTGAGTCGACGCTTGCTACTGGCCGCGAGTCTGCTGGGATATTACTCGCCTCGAAAGCGTAGCGTCGGGGGCAGACTGAGGGGGCAACGCCACCGACTAAATTGATGGAGTGTCGTGACTGTTAAAACCATTGACAAAGATAGCACCATATGGTAAGATGCTGTACAAAGTTCACTCTGTTTTTGTGCGTGAATTGAAATCATTGTTCCCCTGAAAAGGGGACATCGAAGTCCACAGGGGCCGTCTTCGTTTTACCAGCCTGCATGGATACTGTTTCTGACCTTCAATGCCCTTTATGCCTGCGCGAATTCTCGCGCGGGCTTTTTTCTTGGCACGAACCATCGTAGCAATGCAGGTGTAAACCGCGCATTGCTTTGCGTTATGCTATAGCCCGCCTTATCGTAGAAGCTTTCGCTCCAGCTGGCGGCAGACAGTAAGGCGCATGCCGTCTGACACAGGATAGTCGGCTTCATGCCGGTCGCACATGCTTCCGACTTACCCGCTGTCCTGGCAGGCGGGCGCAGCGCGGCCAACCCCTGCAATAACCAGGACGCCGGACAACGATTTGGGGACGCTTCGCAGCGAATGACTGGTAAACGAAAATCCGGGAGATGACCACCACTCATTTTCTTTTTTTCTGCCACCACTCACGTTCAGGGAGGTTGCGAACATGCCTGGTGAAACCCTAAATCTTGAACAGCGTCTGGCTCAACGCGGACTGACGCGCCGCGATTTCCTCAAATTCTGCGGGGCGATGGCCTCGGTGCTGGCATTGCCCAGCCGCTACACATCGCGTATTGCCGAAGCCCTCAACAAAGCGCCGCGCATCCCGCTGGTCTGGCTCGAATTTCAGGACTGCGCGGGCAACACCGAATCCTTCCTGCGGGCCAGCTCTCCCTCCGTGGTGGAGATCGTCCTGGAAGTGTTGTCCGTCAATTATCACGAGACTATCATGGCGCCAGCCGGCCACATGGCCGAGAAATCCTTGCTAGATACGGTCGAACAATTTCCGGGCCAGTACATCGCCGTGGTCGAAGGCAGTATTCCCATGCGGGATGGTGGGGTGTACTGCACAATCGGGGGGCGTACCGCCCTCGACATCGCCCGCGAGGTATGCAGTAATGCGTTGGTCACGATCGCCGTGGGCGCCTGCGCCTGGGATGGCGGTTGGCCCGGAGCCAATCCCAATCCCACCGGCGCCGTTGGCGTACAGGACGCGGTCCCGAATCTCAAGAGCCTGATCAATATGCCGGGATGCCCCATGAATGTAGCCAATCTCACCGCCACCATCGTCCACTTCCTCACATTTGATTCTCTGCCGGCCACCGATAGCATGAGGCGTCCGCTCTTCGCATATGGCCACATCATTCACAACTACTGTTACCGGCGGGGGCACTTCGACGCCGGGCGCTTTGTGGAAGAGTGGGGGGATGAAGGACACCGCAAGGGCTGGTGCCTGTACAAAATGGGGTGCAAAGGCCCCGAGACCTATTCCAACTGCCCTACCGTGCAATGGAACGACGGTACGAGCTGGCCCGTTGCTGCCGGCCATGGATGTCTCGGTTGTTATAGCCCCCGATTCTGGGACAATATGACGCCCTTCTATGAGCGCTTACCGCATGTCAGCGGTTTCGGTGTCGAGACAACAGCCGACAGACTTGGCATCGGCATCGTGGCCGGGGTTTCCACCGCCTTTGCCGCCCACGGTGTTGCCAGCTGGGCCCGCGCCCGCCGTAAACCACTCGACGACACCGTAGTCGAAGTTAGCCCTGAAGACGAAGAGAATACGTAAATCATCTCTCCTACTTTCACACCCACACAGAGGAGGCACCCACCATGACCAAGATCGCTATTGATCCCATCACTCGTATCGAAGGCCATCTGCGCATTGAAGTGCAGGTCGAAAACGGCCGTGTCACCGACGCCTGGAGTAGCAGCACCATGTTTCGGGGGATGGAATTGGTGCTCAAGGGTCGGGACCCGCGTGATGCCTGGGCTTTTGCCCAACGCATATGAGGCGTCTGAACTACGGTACATGCCGTCTGCTCCGTGCGAGCAGTTGAAGATGCTCTGGGTATTCAGATCCCGGATAATGCGCGCCTGATTCGTAACATTATCGAGGCCGCGCTATACGTCCAGGATCACGTTGTTCATTTTTATCATTTACACGCGCTCGATTGGGTCGATATCGTCAGCGCCCTGTCGGCCGACCCCGCCGGTACGTCCGATCTGGCACAATCCATATCCGATTGGCCCAAATCAAGCGCCGATTATTTTGCCGGTGTGCAAAGCCGCGTGCAACGCTTTGTTGACAGTGGGCAGTTGGGGCTCTTTGCCAATGCCTATTGGGGACATCCCGCCTACAAGCTGCCTCCCGAGGCCAATCTCATGGCTGTGGCCCACTACCTGGAGGCGCTCGACTGGCAGAGGGAGATCATCAAGATCCATGCCCTGCTGGGCGGGAAGAATCCCCATCCACAGACCTATCTCGTGGGCGGTATGGCAGTTCCCATCGATCCCAACAGCCAGACGGCCATCAACGCCCACACCATCGCCCGTCTGAAGAAATGGGCGGCGATGGGACTTGATTTCGTCTCCAAAGTCTACATCCCCGATTTGCTGGCCGTGGCGCCCTTCTATACGGAATGGACTCAACTGGGCGGCGGCCTGGGCAACTACCTTGCTTACGGCGATTTCCCGCAGAACACGAGTGGTGATCCGCGTAGCTTGTGGCTGCCTTCCGGCGTGATCCTCAATAAAAACATCGGCGCTGCGCCGCAGGCACTTGACCAGCAGAACATCAAAGAGTATGTCAGCCGTTCCTGGTACAATTACAGCGAGGGCGATCAGGTGGCCAAACACCCCTGGGATGGTGAAACCAAGCCCAACTACACCGGTCCGCAGCCGCCTTACGACTTCCTGGATACCGACAATAAATACTCGTGGCTGAAAGCGCCGCGCTATCAGGACACCCCCATGGAGGTCGGTCCCCTGGCGCGTATGCTCGTCGCCTTTACCTCCGGCCATCAGCGGGTTGGCGAA
>JAJRXO010000483.1 GCA_024276255.1 Chloroflexota bacterium
GCGTGCGCACTCGCGCCGCCATACTGCTGGTCTGCAGCTGGGCTGTGCCAGGGCCGGCGGGAATGGGCCGGCCCTGATGGGCATCGTAGCTGAAGAGGGGCAGGTCCAGCGCCCGCATGGCAGGATCCCGCGCCACGGTGGGAGATAACAACGCCAGCGCTTGATAACGCTGGCGTGGTAGTTGTGCCAGAATATGACGCAGGCTGTGGATGGAGCCGCCGGCTACTGGTGCGAAGTCGACAAAGAGGATGCGTGCGGGCATGAGGCGCTTCAGACGGTGGGGGTCACGCTCTTTTCGATAGCTTCGAGGATGAATGAGAGAATAATGGCCACGAGCAGGCTGATGAGTATGCCCACGAGCAGGAGTTGCAGGGTGCGTTTGGGCACAGGAGCGCTGGGCGCGTTGGCAGGATCGATGACCTGCAGATAACCGATATTTTTTCCCTGATTGAGCTTGAGCCGGGCCTCGTTGGCTTTGTCTTCCAGGAAGTTGTAGTTGGTCTGAGCACGATTGACCTGATTGACAAGCTCTTCGTAACGTTTTTGCAGGCCCAGCAGATAGACGAGGTGTTGCTGGCGTTCGTCCAGCATGCGGTTGTATTCGTCGATGGCGGCGCGATATCCAGCCGCCTGGGCCGTATATTCCTGGGCGCTGCGTTCCTGACTGCGGGCCAGGGCTTGCAGCGAAGCAATTTCTTCCTGGGTATCGGCGATGTCGGCGGGAATGACGTCGGTGTCGAGGGTGGTTGTGGTGGGAAGGGTGGCGGCCAGTTTCCGGGCGGCGGCCCGATTGGCCGCGGCCAGGTTCTGGTACTCGGTGGCCAGGCGATCGTTGCGTTCGGCCTCGACGATGGCCTGATCACGGTTATTCTGCATGGCCCGGTTCAGGTCCTGAAAGGCGCTGATCTCGCGATTAAGATCGCTGAGCTCGTTTTCGAGCTGGAATTTTTGCAAGGCCGATTTGGCGCTGGCCAGCAAATTACCCTGGCGGGCGATCTCGTTTTCCAGAAAAGTGAGGGAGGTCTCTGCCGGCTTGCTCTGGATGGTGCGGTAGGTGGTGAGGGCGTTCTGCACATGGGTGGCCAGGGTTTGCTGGGCCAGATCGGGGCTGGACATGCGCAGGGAGCCGGTGAAGAAGTCGAATTGTTGCTGCGTATTCAGACGCTCGATCAGTTCATCAGGCGTCATGTTCAGGCCCATGTCAGCGATCGTGCGTCGGGCCACGGCCTTGGACATGAAGACTTCCCAGAATTCGTCCTGGATGGTCTGCACCTGTTCGCTGCTGGTGGTGAAGCGGGTGGGCGTGAAGAGCGAGACTTCGCTGGGATCGACCGGCAGGATCTGCAAGCGCGTGAACGAAATGTATTCCTCCTGACTGGCGCTGCTGAGCGCCAGGATCACGGCGCTGGTCACCAGGGGCAGGAGGAGCAGCAGCCACCAGCGACGGAGGATGATACGCAGATAGGCGCTGAATTCTTGGTCAGGAGATGTGGTCATGGTGTTGATAGGCAAGGGCTGAAAGGTGAGGGGGTTCAGGATGTACTCTGCTTGACGGCCAGTTGGCGTTCGATGGCAGCCGACATATCGGCAATACGCTGTTCCCAGGTGTGCTGTCGGGCCTCGGCCCGCAGTTGCTGGCGATGAGCTGGGCTGGCTTCCTGCAAGGCCTGCACTAACGCCGCATCAAAGCTGGTTTTGTCGGTGGTGATGTGGATTAAATCGGCGAATTCGCGGGCGGCGGGGAAGTCAGTGGCAATGATGGGAGCGCCATTGGCCAGATATTCGTACAGTTTCAATGAGCTGATATTGCGGGTCCATTCGTTTCGTTGGTAGGGAATGGTGCAGACATCGCAGGCGCGCATGTAGCGGGGCAGGTCCTGGTAGGGGCGCTGGCCCAGAAAGTGCACGTTGGGCAGCGTTTGCAGGGTCTGCAGCTGCGGACGCTGGGAGGTGACAAGCACGGGGCCGACCAGGACAAAGCTCCAGTCGGGATGCCGCCGGGCACTGTAAATGAGCAGATTGAGATCCAGTTTTTCGTTGATGGCGCCCACATAGCCGATGATGGGCGTGGACAGATGGGCCATATCGGGGGGGCGTTCGCCGTTGTAGCGGGTATTGGCAAAAAGCTCGTAGTCGACACCGTTGGGCGCCAGTACTACGCGGGGGTGAAGTTTGCTTTTGCTGGCCAGCAGGGCCGGCGAGGTGACGAATACCAGATCGACGCGCTGGATGACATCCAATTCCATTTGCCGGACGCGTTGCTGACGTTCGGGAGTGTTCATATCGGAATAGGCGGAGTATTCGTCGACGGCATGGTAGATGACGAGCTGCTCATCCAGCTGACCGATCATCTCGCCCAGATGATATTGGAAAATCCACATAATGGGTTTGTCCATGCCTAACTGGCGCAGGGTGCGGCGCAAGAGATACCGACGCAGGGCAAATGTGATGTCACTGAAGGGGGATCGGCCGGAAATAGGGGCAAAGGTGGGGTGTCGATACACCCACAGATTGGGCAGGGGTGATTCCATTTCCGCCGCATGCAGCATGCTTATACCGTGGGCACGCACGGCGGCGGCTGTGTCGCGCAGATAGCCGGCGGGTTCTACATACAGAACCTTGTTTTGTCGGGCCAGCCGCGACATGATCTGCTGACGATTGCGCCACATGCCCTGCCAGCGATTAGGCGAAAAACAAACGATGTTGTATCCGGAAATCATGGGGAATCAGGCCGTGAGTGCTGATCGATACATAGCATAATGGCGGCGACCGAGACTGGTCCAGTCGTGTCTGGCTGCAAAGGCCATGGCGGCCTGTCCGGCAGCGGCAAGGTCGAGTTGTTGTGCCTGCAACAGCGCTTGTTGCAAGCCCGAAAGGCCCGGCTGGAAAAGGACGCCCCGTTCGCTGCCGACCAGCTCGGGAAAGGGGCCCAGAGCCGGGGCAATGATGGCCCTGGCAAAGGAGTAGGCCAGCATTGCCGCCCCCGAAGTGGTGGCATGCCGATAGGGCAGGACGACGATGTCGCAGGCATTGAAGTAGGTTTGCAGGTCTTCGTTGCCGATAAATGCGGGGAAGAGATGGATGCGGGGATGTTGGGCGGCCAGTTGTCGGATACGGGCGCCGTAGTCGGAGACATCCACATTGCCGGCAATGAGCAGGCGGCTTTGGTCGTCTTGCAGTCGGCCAAAAGCATCGATCAGGAGATCGAGGCCTTTGTAGGGACGGATCTGTCCCAGAAACAGGTAGACGAAGGCATGATCGGGGAGTTCAAGGTGTTGCCGCGCCTGCGCCCGCGTGGTGGTGTTGGGATAGGCATCGATGTAGTGACCATGGGGAATGACGAAGACATTGTGCCTGCGATCATAGCGCTCGGCAAGGGCGGACGCGGTCTGGCTGTCGTGGACGTGGATGGCGTGGGCGTGTTTGAACAGCCAGCGGTTGGTAGCATCGTTGAGTTGGGAAAAACGGCCTTCGTGTTGTGCAAGGTTGTGTACGGTGTACACGATACGCCGATCGCGGGCCTGAATCCAGCGCAGCTTGCGCATGAAGCCGTGCCAGAGGCGGCGTGCCTGAGGCGGCGATGGCTGCCCGTAGCTGAATTGCAGCTCGGCCCAGTGAATGTGAAGGATATCGAAATTTGGCCTTGGTAACAAGTGCCGCCACCACAGGGTGCGAATCTGGCGACTGCGAACAGTGGGGTGCGCCTGTTGGACGCCGGCAGCCAGCAATGAAACGTAGGGATTTTGCCGCACCCGCGAGAGATAACTGACGCGTAGCAGTGGCTGTTGCTTCATCTCAGGCCCCCAACCGTGTGGCAAGGCCGCGGGTGAAGGGTATGTGGAGCAATGTGCCGGTGATCAGACGGCGAAAAATAGCATCGCGCCACCAGCTGAATCCCCCATACACCAGCACCATGAACAGGCTCGCGATCAGTACGGGCAGCAAACGATGCGGTGCCGGCAGATAGGGCATGACCCAATAGGCCAGGCCAGCGCTGATTAAGGCAGAAAGAAGGGTGGGCAGCAGGTGCCGGAAATAGTCGGCATAGCCTCCATGAAGCAGCTTATCGCCTATCCAGGCGGCAATAAGGAAATCGACTACCGCCACGACGGCGCTTAGCATGCTCACGCCCACGATGCCCGCCCAGCGGATGGCTGGGTACAGCAGGATGAGCATGGTGAAGAAGCGCCACATAGCCAGATAGGTGAGCCACTGGGGTTTACCCAGCGCCCGGTAGATATTTCCCATATTGGCGGCAATGGAGCGCATGAGGCCGTAGATGACCAGCCATTGCATGGCTACGATGGCGCCATCCCATTTTCCCAAATAGTATTCGTGTACAAAAGTGGGGCCCAGAACGAGGGTGCCAATCGACAGGGGGATGGTGATGAGCGCCACAGCGTGGATGGTTTGGAAATACACCCGGCGCACATGTTCGCGGTCGTTCTGGATCTTGCTGAAAGCCGGGAACATGAGGTTGTTGATCAGGCCGGTGACATGGGTGGCGGGGACATTGCTCAGCCGATAGGCCAGCGTGTAAAAACCAAAGGGAGCTGCGCCCAGGAAACGACCGATAAACGCATCGTCGATGTTGGTGATGCCGAAGATCAGCAAACGACTGCCCACGATGTGCTTACCGTAGCCGATCATCTCCCGCCATACCCGGCCATCAAAACGCCAGCGCGGACGCCAGCGAGTAAAAAACCAGACCAGGCTGCTGCGCAATACGGCGTCGGTGAGATAGCCGCCCACCAATGACCATACACCAAAACCACTCAGCGCCATGCCGATGGCTACAATGCTGTTGCCAATGCCGCCGATGATCTCGGGAATGGCTTTATTTCGGAAGTTGAGCTCTTTGGCCAGCAGGGTGTATGGCGTTTGGCTGATGCCGTTGATCAGGGTGGTGAGGGCCAGCACTCGCAACACCGGTGTGACTCCCTGCGCATCGCGGAAGAAGTACTGCACGGCCGGTGCCGCGGCGTAGATGACGAGGTAGAAAGCGACGCTGCTGATCAGCAGCGTGATGAAGGCCACATCTGAAGCGATGCTGTCGTCGTCGTCCTGGCGATAGGTGAGCGCCGAGGCGATGCCCATCTCGCGGAAGTAGTCGAGGGCGTTCATGGCCAGCCAGGCAATTCCCACAACGCCAAAATCGGCCGGCTGCAATACTCTGGCCAACACCAGGGTGATGGTGATGAACGAAAGTATTTTGATGACGACCGTGGAGAGTCCCAGCCACATGGCTGAGTTGGCGACCTGTGAGCGGAAAGACATGGGGGGGAGGCGACCTAACTGTTGCTGACCTTGCGGCCGATGATGATCAGATCGCGGGCGAACAGCGTGGGCCAGCGCCGGGCCAGGCGGATGTACCAGGGCCGGAACCAGGGATGGCGAAACCAGGCGGGATAAAAACCGTTGCGCAGCCACAATGAGGCCGAGCCATCGACGTGTTCGATGTGGATATGGCGCTCGGCCAGCCATTGGCGGATTTCGTGCAGGGTGAAGAAGCGCAGATGGCTGAAATCGGTGGGTGTGCCGGGCACGATGGGAAAACGCCCGCGCAGCAACCACCAGCGATACCGCCAGTGGGCGATATTGGGTAGGCAAAGGATGAATGTGCCGCCGGGTTTGAGAATCCGCCCCAGTTCGTCGAAGCTGCGGGCAGGATCGAAGTGATGTTCGATGGCCGAGTCGGAGACGACAACGTCGAAGCTGGCATCAGGATAGGGGATATCCTGTTCGGCAATGTAAAGCTGGCTGGCGGTCAGCCCTTTGGCCAGGGCCCGGTTGGTGGCCTCATGGGTGAGGTCCGTCATTACCACCTCAGCCCCACGTTCCTTGACCATACGCTCAGCCAGCATGCCCGGGCCGCCATCCAGTTGGAAGACGCGCTGGCCGGGCTGCACGTGGACCAGCATCAGATCCAGGCGGCTGTGATCGACATTGTCGTCTTTGGCCGCCCAATAGGCTTCATACCAGGCTACAAGATCCATGATTTATTTCAGGCTCAATGGCAGGTAGAGCCGCTGTGGGGTGGGGGTGGGAGTGCGTGTGGGGCTTGGTGTGGCGGTCGGGGTGGGGGTTGGCAGCGGCTGGTGCCCGAAGTTGAATATCTGCTGGTCGCCGCCGCTGAGGTGGATGATGATATCGTTGATGGGTTCGGTGGGGTAATAGCCGGGCGGGGCGATTTCGCTGAGCTGATAGCTGCCGACGGCCAGATCATCAAAGCTGTAAGCGCCGTCGCTGCCGGTATTCTGCTCGGCAACGATCTGGTCATTCTGCCACAGTTGCAGGGTGGCATCGGCCAGACCGGTTTCGCCGGCATCGAGCACGTGATTCTGATTGGCGTCCTCGTAAACCACGCCGCTGATGCGACCGACGGCCGGTGTGGGTGTGGGGGTTACTGTAGGGGTTGGTGTGGCGGTAGGGGTCGGGGTCGCCGTGGGCGTGGGGGTGGCTGTGGGGGGGATCGGCTCCAGAATGAGTTCGAGCGAGGGCCGGGTGTCGGGATTCCAGTGATCGGCGCTGTTGAAGGAGCGGGCGCCGCTATAACTGGCGCTATCCACGATCAGTGTCAGGCCATGGTTTGAGCTGGGGTCGGCGTACCACCGGCGAATGAGGCTGAGAACACTGGCATTGCGGTAGCCAGCGCCATCGCCGCTGTTGAGATAGAAGCTCGCCACAGGCGTGTTCTCCCAATCCTGACCAGCGGCGCCGCCGGGCCCGCCCAGCCAGGGCTGATTGGCGGCCGATTGTTCGTAGGTGGCGGTGGCGGCGTCCCAATCGTGCAGCAGGGGATAGACGTTTACGGTCATGTCGGGGCCACTGCCATTGTCGTAGAGCTTGAGTGTGGCGGCGGTGATGTTGACCTCCGGGGGTAGAAGGGAGAGATCGAAGTAAAGCAGCGCTTTGGCCACATTGCTGGGACGCAGATTGAGGCTCACGGCGTCGCCATAGTTCTGGCCGGGGGACCACTGGTTGATCCAGGTATCGACATTGCCCTGGTAGCCATCGATGCCGTTGCGCAGGGTTTTGAAGACGGGCAATGTGCCGCGGTAGATCTCAAACGTGGTCTGGCCCTTGGGCAGATGGATGAGTAATTCGCCATTGACCGGAGCGATGCCGGTGGCCGTTGTGGCCTGATCGTGGGTCTGGGAGTAGACGTAGGTGGCGGTGGGACTGAAGCCCATACGGGCCAGATCGAAGCGTAAATCGACAGGTTGGATGTCGTCGGCGCTGGCCAGCAGATATTCGTTGTCCGGATCGGTATCCACATTAACAGAGGTAAAGTACTTGTCGCTGTACTTGGTGATGTCGAGCCAGTAAAATGCTTTGGATTCGTCGGTACGGATACGCAGTTTGCGGGGGTTATCTAACCGTGTGTATGGTTCCATGAACTGCACGGCCCATTCGCCGCCATAAGGCATGGTGTCGTCGGGATGATCGCCATGATACCATTGCAACTCCACCCGGCGGGGGCCGGCCTCCAGGACGCTGCTGTAAAAATCGGTGGCATGATGCGGTGGCACTACCGTGTCGACATCGCCGTGGACAATGGCCAGGGGCAGATTGACCAGATTGCTTCCCATTTCTACGGGGCTGCGACGCTGATATTCGAAGGTGGCGGTGATGGGGGTGCCGCCGGTTTCAGTCATGATGCGGGTCTGGCGATATTCGCTTGATTCCCAATACCAGGCCGCGAGATCGCCGATGGCTTTGTGGGTGACGGCAGCGGCAAAGACGTCGGGATATTTTTCGGCCAGCACCGCGGCCATCATACCGCCCATGCTGAAGCCGCCTACGTAGATGCGGTCGGCGTCGATGTTGTAATTGGCCTGCATGTAGGCGATGAGCTGAATGGCGTCGTGCTGGGCGCGCACCGCGGCCAGGGGTTCGCCGCCGGGGCCCAGGATGTTGTTTCCGCGCTGTTTGGGCGAGGCCACATACCAGCCGCGTTGCACCGCCGCCGTGAGGTAATCGGTGGTGTAGGGATCGATGGGCTGCCCCTTCCAACCGTGAAAGAGGATGAGCAGCGGTCGGGGAGTATCGTGCTGGCGGGGTTCCAGGATGACGGCCGGGACGGCCTGCTGGTTTTCGCCGGGGAAGGTGATATCAAAGAATTGCCCGCTTTGCATATCGGTGCCCCGCACGCGAAAGGCGACGTAGTCGACTCCCCAGGGATCGGTGGTGCCCTCGGCGGTCAGGCGCACGTTGTTGTTGCCGGGCTGCAGCCAGGCGACGGGGATGGGATATTCGCGGATGGCCCCGGGATCTTTGTTTTAGCAGGTATGATAGGTGTCCGACGGCGGCGAATAGCCGGTATCATAGCCGTTGACGAAGATGGGATGGATGCTGCCGGCACGCACGTTGGTCGAACGCAGCAGGAGCGTGGCTTCGGTGATGGTGCCGGTGAAGGGGATGGGCAGGGTGAGCGTCAGGGTGCGAAACTGATTGAGTTCGGCCGGATCAGGGTTGGGGTTGAGCTGGTAGCAGTTTTGCTCGGGATACGACAGGACTTCAACCGGGGGGGTGGCCGCTGATGTGGCGAAGACCCGGGCATTGATCATGCCGCCAAACAAGAATAGCAGGGCTGCTGTGGTGGCGATGGCCAGGGCAAGGCCCTTGAGGTGGGTGTATGAATTGGTTGACAGGTGTGGCATAGAGGGTGAGGTGCTCGTTTCAGAATATCAGACGAACCATTATACTCGGGGAGAGGGACGGTTACCAAAGCCTTGGGAATACGAAAAAAGGGTCAACCTCATGGCTGACCCTTTATCCGCTGCCGAAATGTTCAAGGAACGGAGCGCAAGAGCAGGGGGGTGTACAGCCGCTTGAGGTCTTCGTAGTCGCCGAAGCGTACCTGAAGTGTGCTGTTGGGGGCGATGGAAATGTAGTAGAGATTGGCCGTGCTGGAGGCGAAGCCCCAGGGATCGATTTCGCTGATGCGATAGCTGGCCGGCGCCGGTATGTCGTTGAAGTCGGCGTATCCCTGGCTGTCGGTCTGTCGGCGGGCGATTTCCTGCTGACCACTGATATCGTGGAGGATGACAGTGACATTGGCCAGCGGGGGCTCACCGCTGTCAAAGATCTGATCGCGATTGAGGTCGTTCCACACCAGGGCGCGCACGCCGCCGGTGGGTTGCGGGGTGGGCGTGGGGGTAGTCGTGGGCGTGGGCGTGGGTGTGGGCGGAGCTACCAAGCCGAAGTTGACCATGAGAATGCCAAGTCCGGGCGCCAGCCAGCGGCTGGGCGGCGGTGTGGTGAGCTCCCAGCCGTCGGGAACGATGAGCACCAGCTCGTAGGTGGTGCTGGCCTGCAGGCCGAAGAAGATGAACTTGCCGTCGACATCGGTGACTGTTTCGTCAAGTACGGTGCCACTGATGTCTTTGAGTTGCAGGGTGATGTCGGGCACACCGGGTTCTCCGGCGTCGATGTCTTCATATCCCCCGCGATCGAGGTCCATCCAGACCGTGCCCTGAATGACGCCGCCCTGAGGTGTGGGTGTGGCTGTGGCGGTGGGCGTGGCTGTGGCCGTTGGTGTGGATGATGGGGTGGGTGTGATGGTGGGCGTCGGTGTTTGGGTGGGTGTAGGTGTGGGGGTGGGGGTGTCGACCGCCACGCGTTCGGCGGGAAAGTCGTTGTTGGTGCTTTCCTGGCCGGCGATAACGGTCAGCCAGCGCTCGGAGAGGAGCAAGGACCAGCCGCTGGGCGGCGTGACGCGCAGGCGATACGTTCCCGGCGTCACCCCGGTGATGCGGTAGAATCCGCTGTTATCGGTCACGGCCTGCGATACAGGCGTATTGTCGGGCAAGAAGAGCCCGACCAGCGATCCGGGCACGGGGTTTTCACCTGGTTCGCGCACGAGATTACGATTGAGATCCTCGAATACATAGCCCGAAACGCTGCCGGTGTTGCCACCGGGGGTGGGTGTGGGGGTTGCCGTGGCTGTGGTGTCCGGCGTGGGCGTGGGGGTGAGCGTGGGGGTGGCCGTGGGCGCCTGGCTGGTGGGGGTGGCCGTGGGCGTCATCTGGGGAATGGTGTTGAGTCGCTGCACATCGACATGATGGATGTATTCGTCGCCATCGTTACTGCCTGTGCTGCTACGGCTGTCAATATAGAAGTCGGTGCCGCCGTTCAGCCGGTTGCCAAAATAGCCATCCGTAATGAGGAAGGTGGCGACTTTCCAGCTATTGCTATTGGTTTTGGTGACCACCGTGGGTTTGGGATCAGGCAGTACGCCGCTGCTGGGCAGGCCGCCGGCGATAGCGAGGCCGGTGGCAATATCCCAATCCTGCAGGGCATAGAGGGTGGCTGCCTGCGGCCCGTTGACGCTGTCGTACATCAGCCGCCATTGATCGTTGCCATGGTCGAGGAAGGTGACGGTGATGCGCACGGTGTGGGAGTCACCCGGATTGACGGGCGGCGAAAGATAACGATCATCGGCATCGAAGAAGAAACCATAGTTGAGGGTGGCCTGATCGCTGCGACGGGCGACCCAACCAGGATCGACTTCGATTTGCACGGGATACTCGGCCGCGGGGTTGATATGATACAGTCCCGCGCTGTTGAGCACGGCATCGTAGGGTTGGGGATTGTAGTGCCAGGGTTTGTTGAGTACGGTGGATTGCGAGCCATCCCAGCCCATGATGCCACCATTGGTGAGAAAACGTTCGTCGTCTGTGATGGGTTTGGTGATGCCGCCGGGCACTTCGTGCTTCTGATAAAGATAAAATTCGTAATTGCCGTTGGTGGGCCAGCGATGATACTCGTTATGTTCAATCACATAGTAACTGAGATAGGTGGGGTTGCGATGTTCGCGCATGCGCGACCAGATACTGGGAGGAGGCGCTTCGTTGGCCTGCAACCCCGTGCCCAGGTAACGATCGGTCCAGGCGGCAATCAGGCGGGTGGCCGGGGTGTCGGTATTGTGCAGCGTAGAATTCCAGAAGCGCGAAAGACGGATGTAATCCGCGTGGATATCGATGGCACGGGCCATGGACCAGTAGAATTCATTCTCTGTGGCCATCATGTAATCATAGCTCTCCAGCATGATGGGCACCTGATCGCTGTGCAGCCGCAGCTGGTCGTATTTGCCGGTGCAGGCGTGGTTGGGACCGTAGCAGTTCTCGTTGTCGGTAAAGTCGGATGTGATATTGTTGACAGAGAGGCCGATGCCCTTGGCCGCGGCGTAATCGGCGATGTCGCGGGCGCTGCTGACGCCGGCCGGGACATAAAAGGTGCCATTTTGCGTCAGCAGATCAAAGATGTACCCTCCCTGGCCGTCGGAGAAGGCCGAGGCATAGGCGTCGATGATCGTGCGTACGTAGCTTTACCATTGCGCCACACTGAGATAGCCGTTATTGGCCAGGAATTCTTCATCTTTGGCCGCGTAGCCGGGATCTTTGTTGTCGGCAGCCCGGTTTTCGCCATCTTTGCCCACGCCAATGGCCACCCAGCCGATGGCATCTTTTTGCGGGTGGTTGCGCAGATGATCGGCGAGGGCGTTGATAAAGGTGATGTATTGGCTCTGGAAATAGGGGTCCGCGTAGTCGGGTAGATACCATGCTCCCCCGAAATTGGTGCAGCCGCTGTAGTTGCGTTCATCGGGGTATGGCGACAGGATGACGGTGTCGTCGGCGGTGTTGGCAATGCCATCGGGCCCCACGCGCACAAAATAGGGCATGACGTCGACGCCTTGCAACGGACAGCCCACCGAGCGGCCTGTATAAGGCATGATGGTTAAGCCGATGCTCTGATAACCGGCAGTCACGGCTCTGTTGATGTAATCATCCAGGTAGTCCCAACGATATACACCGGCCGCTGGATTCAGTTTTTCCCAGCTCCAAAAGCGAAAAGCCCCTGTGGCGCTGTAGTCAGTGGGGTTGAGGAATGAGAAGCGGCCGTTCTCAAGATAAAAGCCACTGGCCGCCCCCGGACTGACACTGAGTTCGGATGCCGGTTGCTGCACCGCGGGCGTGGGCGCGGCCAGGGGCGCTGAAAACGCCGTACCCGCAAAGAGCGCCAGGATGAAAGCAAAGAGGAGGATGATGAAGAAGATGGCTCGCGGATGGTATTTTTTCATGGTACAGGCTTGGGAGAGAATGGGATGTGGAGGGATGAGTGGCGAGTCGTGATTGTGAGGCGGGAGCAGGCGGCAGCAGTCTCCCCTGGTGAATTGGCCACCTCTGCTGCCGGACAGCTCCCGCTATCATAGGTAGCGTAGCATAAGTTTATGAATATGCCATGAACAGCAGCCCAATGCCCACGTGAAATTTTTGTAAGATTTGGCAAGAAGGTCGATGTTGTGAGCGCAATCAGCCGATTCTGCCACGGATCAGGCTGGACATCCATTCGTGCGCATGGCCGCTGCCGATTTTCGTCGTTATCTCCAGGCCGAGCGCCGGAGATAGCTATTCCCAGTCGGGTTCATCATCCAGCAGGACATCGTAGCCCGAGCGGCTATCGTCGGCCGGGACGATGTACCCCTCGGCCTCGAGCTGCTCGATGAGTTTGGCGGCCCGGGTATAGCCGATGCGCATCAGGCGCTGCAGGGCAGAGGCGCTGATGCTCTGGCGGCCGCGAATGGCCTCGATTGCCTGCAACAGAACATCGTCGGCCGTGGCTTCTTCAACCATGAGCTGCGTCCAGGGATACCGGGGGTGCGTGGGGTCTGTTTCGCTGGCAGGACTGTTCTCGCGCCACCATTTCACCAGGGCGCTGATTTCATCATCGCTGACAAAGCAGCCCTGAATGCGGCGCAACTTGGCGCTGTCCGGCGTCATCAGCAGGCCATCCCCGCGGCCCAACAGTTTTTCGGCCCCGGGCTCGTCGATGATCACGCGCGAGTCGATCTGGCTGGTCACGGCAAAGGCCAGGCGGGCGGGGAAGTTGGCTTTGATCAGCCCGGTGACCACGTCTACCGAGGGGCGTTGTGTGGCTATGATGAGATGAATGCCGGTAGCGCGGGCCATTTGCGCCAGTCGCACCAGTTTGGCTTCGATGCTTTCGGGGGCGCGCATCATCAGGTCGGCCATCTCGTCGATGATCATCACCATGTAGGGCAGTCGCTGGCTTGGCGCCACTTTTTCGTTGTAACCAGCGATGTTGCGCACTCCCTGTTCGTTGAACAGACGATACCGTTCATCCATCTGGATGAGTAACCAGCTCAGGGCGCCGTTGGCATGATCGATATCGGTCACCACCGGCGCCACCAGATGGGGGATGCCGTTGTAGGTCGGCAACTCCACGCGTTTGGGGTCCACGAGGATCAGGCGCAGGATGTCGGGGGTGTTGTTGAGCAGCAGGGCACAGATGATGGCATTGATGGAGACCGATTTACCGGAGCCGGTGGCGCCGGCGATGAGCAGATGGGGCAATTGGTGCAGATCGACGGCCACGGGCTCTCCGCTGACATCCCGGCCGATGGGAATGGCTAGCGGGCTGTTGATTTGACGGAAGGCCTTTGATGTGAGCACCCCGCGCAAACCCACCAGAGAGATGTTGACGTTGGGGATCTCGATGCCAAGGTAGGGGCGGCCGGGGACCGGCGCTTCGATGCGCAGGGGGCTGGCCGCAAGGGCCAGCGCCAGGTCGTCGGCCAGACTGACGATTTTACTCACGCGCACGCGCCGCACTTCACCCCCGCGCTCGATCTCTCCCGGTTGCACGCCGAACTGCGTCACAGCCGGCCCCACGTTGATATCCACGACTTTGGCGGGAATGCCGAAGCTGGACAGGGTGTCCTCGATAAGGCGGGCCTGGATCAGCGCCTGTGAACGATCGGAACCAACCTCGTCCGTGGTGTCGAGCAGTCCCAGGGGGGGCAGGCGCTGCGAGCGTCGGCGTCGGGGCTTGCGGGTTTGCGGTTCGGGCGTCGGCGGCTGTCGACGGCGAGATCGAGGGGAGGCTTTTTTCTGTACTGCGGGGCGGGGGGCGGCATCCGCGGGCTGTGGCTGCCGGGCTGGCGGCTGCGGGGGCTGCACCGGCAAGGGGCGCGGCTTGGCAGGGCGGCGGGGAGAGACGATTTCGATAGGAATAAGA
>JAJRXO010000484.1 GCA_024276255.1 Chloroflexota bacterium
CTCAGCCCCATTACCACAAATGCCGCCGAGAGCCCGAACAGTTTGACCAGGATCGGCGCCAGGGCGATCAGCCCCAGCAACTGTGCGCCAGCAATGGTGATATTGAATAACGAGTTGGCAACCAGCAGGCGTTCTTCTCCCACCACCAGGGGGATTTTGGCCAGCACAGCCGGGTTGAAAAAAGCACCGGCCGAGGAGCCCACGAAAGTCACTGCGTACACTGTCAGCAGCAACGCCCGATCGGACAGTGTGTGCAAAAAGATGACATAGCTGATCGCCAACAGGCCACGAACGATATTCGCACCCACAATCAACCACTTCTTCGGTACCCGATCCACTACAAACCCAGCTAAAAACGAAAAAATCACCGGCGGCAGACTGAAAGCGGCAATCATCAACCCCAGATGAAGACTGCGCCCCGTCAGACGTTCGATCAACACCAGCTGAATGAAGTGAATGCCATTTTGCGCGGTGAGTGCCAGTAACTGCGAAACCCAGAATTCGCGAAACGCGGGTATTCGCAACACCGGAGCGAAACGATTGCTGTTCTGCGCTGAACTCATGAAGGAGGATGAACATTCACAGCCACCCCGACGCCTTTGTTCAGAATGGCATCACTTGAGCTGTGTGTTGATGATTGCGGGGTGATTAGAGAGGGGAGTCTGGATTGGGAGAGGTGGGGGCTGGTTGCGGCGCTGGCGTGATCCGGCGTACCGCCTTACGGAATTTATGCCGCGGCAGCATCAGTCGACGCTGGCAGGTATTGCACACCAGGCCGATGTCTGCTCCCGTGCGTACGACAGTCCATTCCCAACCGCCGCACGGATGCTGTTTACGCAGGCGGACTACGTCGCCCACCTGGACATGGATCACATTCATGATGGCTCGAATGACAAATACAGTATCAACAGCTCTGCAGCGAATCGCATAATGGTACGATTATAGCGCAATCATGGCAATATGCCAGCATCGGCAGGGCGCCGTGTGCCCGCGGAGCCCATGCCCGGAGGCTTATGCAAGCTGCGGGATATTGAGCTCCGCCCCCAGGAGATGGGTGAGGGTCTGGTGGATCGGCAACAGGCCGGCCGCGGCCAGCTCGGGAGTGGGGGCGCAGGCCTCATCGGGCTTGTCCGACAACGCCACGATCATCGCCCCACGCTGCTGTAACCAGCGGCAGGCATCCCATACCTCCCGGGTCAGGCAGATCTCCGCCGCCTGGCGCTGCTCGGCAGCGGCGTCGTCGGGCAACGAGCCCATATTCGCCACGGTCATGCGATATTCATTGCGGCGAAAGTCTTTGAATGGTGTGGGATCATGGGCCTCGGTAGCGGCAAAGACCGCGTCATGCAGGTCGCGCAGGCCTGGCGGCAATTGATCACGCAGTCCCTGCACCCTGTGCAGATAGCTGTCGAAGTCGTTCATCTCCCCGGCGGCGTGCAGGTTGCGCAGGGCCGCCATCGGCAGCACGCCCGCGCCGCTCATCAGGCTGATATATGCCAGGTAATCCTGATTATCGCCGGTGAGATCATGGTACGCGGCCTGATTCAGTTCATGATAAATGGCAGAGAAGGCTGCGAAATCAGCGTCCTCTCCCAGCGCCTGTACCACCGTCGCCCGCAGGGCCTGCAGCCGCGTTTGATCAATGATCGCATGATTGCGGCCACGGGCGCCCAGGGCTGTCTTGTCGACATCCACAATCACAATGGTGTGCTCATCCAGCGCCAGGCCGTGGTTACGCAACTGCACGAGCCACGGCCCCAGCGCCCGCCAGCGCCGCGCCACAAATAGGTTATCCTGCCAGTGCCCTTCTTCCCCGGGGCCTTTCTCTTCCCGACCGATGAAAGCGGCTCCCGGCCAGCCTGTATAAGCTGCCAGGCGTTGATACGCGCCGCCGTCATTGCTCAGCGTATCGCCGATCAGCAGCAGCTCCGATGGGGCGACCCGCGGGGCGTGTATTTCATGGAAACGGCGCAGCAGCCAGGTCACCACGCGCGGATAGTCGGGCTCCCGTTTGCGCACGATGCGCGGCGAGGCCAGTTCCAGGTCCCGCCAGATCGCGCTCAGGCCGGGCACATCAGCGTGAAACGGCTCCAGGTTGCGATACACCACAAAGTCGCCGGTCAATTCTGCCAGGGTATGCATGATTACACCACCATGAGCTTTTGATGCAGCATCCATTCGGCATTGAGGATCGAGCCGCCTGCTGCCCCGCGAATCGTGTTGTGTCCCAGCACAGAGAAGCGCCAGTCCAG
>JAJRXO010000485.1 GCA_024276255.1 Chloroflexota bacterium
GGAATACTGTCTGGCACGCGAGTGGCTGACGCCGGTCGAGTACTACTCACCACCCTATCCCGTCGGCAGCATCATGAATGGCTGGAGTTCGATGCCCGCGGCCGCGCTATTGCGACATAAGGCAGGTTGCTGATCATGTACCAGGAAACGCGACGTCAGGCTCTCTACGCCCTCCTGGGTGATTTGCCTCCGCGTAAGCGCCCGATTGCTGCCACTTTGCTGGCCAGTGAGACGCGAGATGGCTATGAACTGGAAACCCTGCTGTTGGATCTCAACGGCCTGGAGCCGGTGCCGGCCTATTTCGTCAAACCTCGCCAGGCAGGTGGCCCTCTTCCCTGCATTCTCTACAACCATGCGCACGGCGGCAGGTACGAGATTGGTAAGGAAGAACTGCTCGCTGGGCGTTCCGCCTTGCAGTCACCGCCCTATGCCCAGGCCCTGATATCGCAAGGGTGGAGCACCTTGTGCATCGATGCCTGGGCCTTTGGTGAACGGGCCACACGTAGCGAATCGGCCATCTTCAAGGAAATGTTGTGGCAAGGGCGGGTAATGTGGGGCATGATGGTGTATGACAGCTTGCAAGCACTGGACTATCTCTGCAGCCGGCCCGACGTGGATGCCGAACGCCTGGGCACCCTAGGCATGTCGATGGGCAGCACCATGGCCTGGTGGCTGGCGGCACTGGACACCCGCGTCAAAGTTTGTGTGGATATTTGCTGCCTGACTGATTTTCAGGCCCTCATCGACAGCCGTGGGCTGGACCTACATAGCATTTACTATTATGTACCGGGCCTGCTCAAGCATTTCAGCACGGGGCAGATCAATGCCCTGATCTGCCCCCGGCCGCATCTGGCGCTGGCCGGTGACCAGGATCCCCTGACCCCCCCTGCCGGCCTCGACCGCATAGACCTCGCCCTGCGCCAGGTTTATGCGGATGCAGGGCGCCCTCAAGCCTGGCGCCTTTCGCGTTACCAGTCAGGTCATGAAGAAACGGCCGCCATGCGGCAGGAGGCCATCTCCTTTTTGCGAGCGTGGCTATCCTGAAACCTATGATCGCATGCCGGGTAAGGTGGGGTTGCGGTCGGCATGGCAGTCGGGGTTGGTGTGGACGTGAGAGTACCTGAATGACGACGAGCGATCCTACGCACGCGATTGGTGCGGTTACCAGCGTTGTCGTGGATTTCGAGACCGATCGATAAGGAAGAGAACACCAGCAGGCACCTCGGTCATATCTCACAACACTTCAGAGGACGGTGAGCGGAATTCAGCAATGAGCTGCCAGGTGCCAGTGTCATTGCTGATGAAACGCACTCCGGCTATGGCCGCTGCGCTGGCCTGACTGATCACCGCCGGACCTATGAGGCACCATTCTCTTTTATGGTACCGCCTCCTCGATGGACGCCCCCAAAAGGCGAGGACGCTCCTCGAAAGAAACGCTTATGTTAATCAAAGATGTTGTTGACACTCCATGATTAAATGCAATCTTACCACTGTATACATCCTGGCCATTTGAGTAGTAAATAGCCCTTCGCTGGATCATTATAGAGAACATATATGCTAGGCCTCGCACGACTGCAGTCAGGAACGTTCTCTGGGTCTGTGAAGGTTATCAAAAACTCGTCCACCTTAGTTTGGCCCGGCCCAACGCTCACTGAACTGGCCCCGCCGTGGCACCACAGAATAACTCCATTCTCAAAGTAACAGGCTTCGGTCGGTAGATAGACAGATGATTCACTTTCGTAAAATGCGCCCTGATTAGTGGCTGAATAGGTGATAGCCAAATATGGCGATCCGAACGCACTAATAATTACTTTGCCAAGAGTTATACGAATAGGGGTGGTACTCATCTCTTTGCCTTTGAGAAAAGATGAAGCATCCATTGCAACAGACAGCACCTCTTTATCCGCCGGGAATGAGGGGGCGGGGGTAGATGCCGTGCTCAAATCAATTGTCCATTCCGGTACGTTAGGGAATACGATGCGTCGTGGACGAGCAGTGATTGCTGTACAGCTAAGCGAAAGTCACGCCAGCACTGGTAGTGTTGGCAATGCATTCCAACTGTCCCTCCACACTCTCCTGCGCTTTGACACCCGCTTTGTCCAGACAACGATGCACCGTGCTTGCCGATAGATGACACTGTTCCCCCCTGCTGCTCCTTTTCGCAGCGGCCGCCAGAAGAGGTAGCGCACCTGCTTGCCCATCCAGGAACGTAGCACTTCCGCCGTGCGGCGCAGCGATGTCCCCAGATGTTGCCAATGGTCTATCGCACTACGTTGTACCTCCCGCGCATACCAACTTCCCCGTTTCAACAGCGGCGCTCTCTCTTAATCAGCGGGTTCGGGGTTCGAGTCCCTGGCGGCTCACCTACTATATGTAGTGGTTCTAGTTTATTGTAATCACTACTTGTTGTGGTTCCAGCAAGCGAGATTGGAACCATGAATTCAGACCAGCTTACAATAATTAAAAAGAATGATCGCACAAGTAACGCTCTAATGCTGGCTTGTGGCGCTTTTCTGCTCGACGCAGAGGCACGTCGGCTCTCGCCCAAAACGCTGCGTTTCTATCGACAGCAGCTTGAACCTTTCCTACAAATGCTGGTGCAACAATCGGTAGAAAAACCGAAGGAAATAAATGCTTACCACATTCGGAGCTATTTAGTAGGGTTGCAACAGAGAGGCTTGGCAGCGGCTAGTCAACATGCTGTGGCACGTGCTATCCGCGCCTTTTGCAACTTTATGCTCATGGAAAGAATGCTGGAGAAAAATCCAATGCGGCGGGTTAAAATGCCTAAGCAGGAGAAGCAAATATTACCGGCGTTTTCACCTTGATTGGTTGGGGCTACGAGCTCGTCGACGAGTCCCGGAAATATGATCTCGTACTGCAAAGGGATGTTTATGGCGCTGTCAGCCACGCCTTTTGGAGCGAATAGCTTTACAGCATCCATCCCCACGGCATTCGGATCACCCTCATCGATCCCGTATGGGATGACCGGTGTCCTACTCCTGTGGCACCACTGCTATTGTATGATGGTGATGCCTGTCTTACCGAGGGTTTTGGTGACGTAGCCGAAACCAGTCCCTTAAATGTGCGAAGTCTTGTCGTCATGACTGGAACCAGCCAGCTACCACACCCTCCTCACCCACCACGTCGCACTCACCCAGCCCTCCAGACCGTTGAAGTCAATCTTGTTGGTCGCCACCAAGAGCGACGGTTTCGGCAAGCACTTCCTTCCAGGTTGCATCGAGTTCCAATTGCTCGACCCAGTGCTCGATGTAATCGTACTCTAGATCTTCTTTACAATTGAGAAGAATGCTGGCAATGTCTCGAACATGCTTCGGTTGATGGCTGAGTGCGAAGTAACGCAATTTGTTGAGGATCAGGTCTTCGGGCGAATGCACATAAACCTGGCCGAGCGGCGGGCCTAAATCGACAAGACGTCGACGTTGTAAACCGGCCAGCCGCAAATTGTCTCCAGGCCGCAGCAAAAACAATTCGGCTTTGTATCCACTACCGAGATGGATAGCATTAATAGGCAGATCTCCCCTCTGTTCGATCAGCAAGTCAAGGATGACCTCAGGGGGTACGAGCATTCCCCTATTCCTCAATTCACGGGAAAGATCGAAGATGGATTCGACGGGAAGTTCGATCACCAGGTCGAGGTCACGGGTGGTGCGAGGTTCGCCCCAGGCCCAAACAGCGACTGCGCCGCCGATCATGTACTTCACGCCGGCAGCTTCCAACACGGCAATAACCTGTTGGATAAAGTTGCCAAAATCAAGGGACTCGTCAGTCATCGCTTCCGCTGCTCCTGACCAGACGGAGCGCTTCCGACTCGGTCAGATGGGGATAGCGCTGGCGCAAGCGGTAAGCGGCTGCATTCTCCGCTAGCCGTATCATCGATAACGCCTGTTGCGTGCGTTGAGCAGGGCTGAGATGGCGGGCGATCTCAAACTGTTGTGGATCGAGTTCGGCCACAGCGCCGGCGATGAGTAGTCGCCATTGCGGGCCTTCGGATTCTGCTAACGTCATTGCTTATGCTTTCCTCGCTTCGGTCCCATAGAAAAGAGTGAGGTTATTGCGTTGTTTCTTCCCACGGAACAGGGACAGGGACTGGAAGGGAGTCGTGGGGGACTGGCGGGATGGAGGTGACTGCCGATGGTCACAGTGTAGCATAAAAAAAACGAGACCTCCAGTTGGTTTTTGACAGTTCTTTCGCCCCTTGCCGATTGCTGCCCGCTTACGCCAACTTTCTTACCTCCCTATTTCCACCCAAGCCACACTCACCCACGCCTCCAGGCCGCTAAAATCGATGCGCAGCCAGCGGCCATCGCGACCTCTTCCAATCAGTTGGTAACGCTGTTCCTGGCTGGCGAAGCCGATGATGGCGTAGTCGAGGCCGGCTCCGGCGCGCACGTTCAGGGCATGGGCATTGATCCTGACCAGGGGCCACGGAGTGGGCGTGAGAAGGGGAATAGGCGTGGGAGAGACGCC
>JAJRXO010000486.1 GCA_024276255.1 Chloroflexota bacterium
CTCTGCAATCTGGAGCATCTCCACTTCCTGGTCGAAGGCAACAACAAGGTCACGGCCTGAAGTCCCGCCCAGATAAACACGCGTAACCAACAACATAAAACTTCGTCATAATTTGCACCAGCGCAAAGACAGAAAGTCAGTTCGCCTGTATACTGATGGTATCGTCATAACCATCACAATAATGAATGTCCAACGACGGTCAAGACCTGTCTAAACGGCAAACGGAAAACCGGATGTCGATTCGGGGCCAGGTCGGCCGTGTTGTTCCCCTGTCTCCCGGTTCGACGACCAACTCAAAACGAAGTAATCAATGAAACTAGCAAGTCTTCCCAAATGGCTGAGAATTCTCCTGATTGCCATCGCGGTCTTCATTGCAGGGGTCGTGTTACCCTTTCTGTCCTGGGTCATCACGGACGAAGGCCTGAACCGCACTGCACACGCGGAGTTCTGCGCCCAATGTCATTCTATGGAACCTTTCTGGGCTTCCTATACCCAGGACATCCACGGCGGTAACTCGCGATTCGGCTTCCAGGCATCCTGCACCAACTGCCACCTCGACAACAGCAGCTCGACCGCTTATTTTTACAGCAAAGCCAGCAAGGGGCTGCACGATCTCTGGGTGGAGACATTTGGCAATCCCGAGCAAATCGACTGGGAGGCCATGCGAGAACGCCGCGAAGAGTACATTTATGACTCGGGTTGTTTGAGCTGTCATAACAACCTCCTGGCCGCCACCCAGAAGAACTCCAAGGCCTTCCTGCCGCACAGAGAATACTTCGCAGGCCGCACAGATAAAAAATGTGTCTCATGTCATAAACACGTGGGACACAAGAATATGATGGATTACGTCAGAAAACCCTAGCCCACAAGCCGGAACCAAACTGGTCCTTCGCACAGGCACCACGAACGCATCTGTGGACTACAGTCTCACTGTCAAGTTATTATCGCAACTGAGGAGGAACTCAATGCTATCTAACAAACAGAGCGTGACATTTCTGATTTTCACACTTTTGGCGCTGCTCATTGTAGGCAGCCTGGCAGCCTGCTCCAGCAATGAGGCACCGGCGGCACCTGCCCCGCAGGCAGATACTGCCCCCGCCCCCACGGCAGTGCCGCCCAGCCCCAAGACCATCGTTGTCGAGATCGATCGCAATGCCGGTGATCTGGCCTCTACCAACAAGCTGGCGGTCACACGGGGCATGGATGAAGTAAGCCAACAGTGCATCGCCTGCCACAAAGATGAGAGCCCCGGCATCGTCCAGGACTGGCGGGAAAGCCGGCATGGCCACGTCAGCGTATCCTGTCTCGATTGCCACGCCGTCGAGAAAAACGATCCCACCGCCACCCAGCACGAAGATCTGATAGGAACGGACGTTTATATCTCGGTGCTGGTGCCACCCAGTCGCTGCGCTAACTGCCATCCGAACGAGGTCGAGGAATTCGACAGCAGCGGTCATCATCGCGGCGCCCTGCAGATCGAGACCAAGGATGCCATGCAAACCCTGATGTTCGTGCACGAAGGGCGGAACAACCCCGAATACGGCGGCGCACCCAAGGCGACGGGCTGCAATCAGTGTCATGGCGTGCGCGTTGAGCTGGATGATCAGGGCGGGCCCACCCCCGACACCTGGCCCACCGCCGGTATCGGCACCATCTACCCCGATGGCAGTGTCGGCAACTGCTCGGTCTGCCACACCCGCCATAAATTCGATATCGCCGAGGCCCGCAAGCCCGAAGGCTGCGCCTCCTGTCACCTGGGGCCGGATCATCCTGATATCGAGATCTACGAAAACAGCAAACACGGTCAGATCTACGCCACGGAAGGCGAAACCTGGAAATGGGACAGCGCTCCCGATGCCTGGGAACCGGGCGATTATCGGGCGCCCACCTGCGCCACCTGCCACATGAGCGGTATCGGCGAGCTTGAGACAACTCACAACGTCTCCGAGCGCCTCTACTGGAACCTGTGGGGCAAACGATCGGCCATGCGCAACTCCAACGATCCCATGAGTGCCCTCACGGGTCAGGGCGAGGAAGGACGCGCCAAGATGGAGATGGTATGCTCGTCCTGCCATACACCTCGCCATACCAAGGCCTTCTTCAAGCAGGGTGACGACGCAGTTCGGCTCTACAACGAATCCTACTATGATCCAGCCAAGGCGATGCTGGATGAGCTCAAAGACAAAGGCCTGCTCAAAGAGAATCCCTGGTCTGATGAATTCCAGAAACTCTACTACTATCTCTGGCATCACGAAGGCCGACGCGCCCGCCAGGGTGCTCTGATGGGCGGCCCCGACTGGACCCACTGGGCCGGCTTCTTCGACCTCCAGCAGGATCTCTATCGCATGCAGGATATCTTCAACTATCGCATTACGAACGGAAAGATCGAAGAGCCCTAAACATCTCTCGCATCACCGTTAACACTACAAGCTCCAGGCGTCGCGTCGATGCCTGGAGCTTGTATTTGAGCTTAGCAAACCGGGTAAGGCCGTCATCCTCGCCTTGCCTGGTTTACGGGTTTACGGGTTTACGGGTTTTCCGGTGTACCGGTTTACTGGTTTCCCGATTCACCGATCGGCCCGCTTGCAACCGGCCCGGATCAGAAATAGGAGACAAACATCAACGCATCAATTCCCGTTGCACCGTGTGCAGGATCGCATCCGTGCGTAATTCGGGCAGATTATAGCAAGGGCCGCCCAGGGCATCCGCCAACTGCTGCGCCAGGCCCCGATCAAAAGCCTGGTGTTCCATGTTGATGGTGATACTGCGGATGTGGTTGAGCTTGAACAACGTTGCCATGCGCAGTGCCTCATCCTGTGCTGGCATGCCGGTCATGCTCACGTTACCGGCGCCATCGGTGAGCAACACCATGATGGGTCGGGTTTCTGGGTCGCGGCGACGGGCAGCCTTGAGCACCTCGAAGGCCAGCAATAACCCGGACGACAGCGGCGTTTTGCCACCCACGGGGATGTTGCGTAATGCCTTCTGCGCCAGGTCCACGCTGGAGGTCGGCGGCAGGGCCACGCGGGCCCGGTCTTTCTGGAAGACGATCAGCCCAACCTGATCCCGACGCTGATACGCGTCCACTAATAGCGACATCACTGCCCCCTTGGTGGCCTCCATGCGCTCGGATGCTGCCATCGACCAGGAAGCGTCCACCACAAACAGGATGAGATTGGACGCCCGTCGCACCCGTACCTTGCGTTGCAAATCCTGCCGTTCCACGGCAAAAGCCACATCATCCCGATGGCGATGCACCTGCTGCAGGGCAGCCATGCGCAGGGTGGCGTCGAAGGCGATGTCATCCAGTCGATCGCCAGCGGGCCGGGCCTTGATGTAATGGCCCCGCTTGCGTTCCGTGCGCGTCGTCGAGCGCCGCCCTCCCTTGGCGCGCGTCAGTTTGTCAAGGGGCGTGTCGAGGCGTTTGGTCTTGAATGTCTCCCCGATTTGGGCCAGGCGCTGGGGCGCCTTCTTGTCGCCGGGCGTGGTCGCCTCACCGCTGGCCCGATGCTGTGTTTCCGGGGGCGCTGCCGATGCATCAGCGTCGTCCGCGTCTGCTTCTAGCTCATCGGCTTTTTTTTTACGTCACCGGCGACGCTGTCAGGCGAGGCCTGCATCTGTTCGGCATCGACCTTTTTCTGCGCCTGCTCCATACGCTGCTGTAATTGCTCCGGCTGTAAACTGGCATCCTGGAAGGGCTGCCGCTTCAGGCGATGCGGCAAAGCAAGCTCAGCCCCCACCATGATGTCATGCTCATTCACTTCCAGTCGGCCCTCAAAGGCCGCATTGGCCTGGGCTGTCTTGAGGATCACGATGTCGGCGCGGTGGCCGTCCACCTGGAATGAGGCCGTGAGATGCGCTACCAGATACATGTCGCGTTCACTGTAGCTCACCATGGGTAAGCGATGGCGGGCCCGGCGGATTTCCTCGGACAGGGTTTCCTCCTGCTGTCGCCATGCTTCATAAAAGCCCTCGGGATCCATATCATAATCCAGACGACGACGCACAATGGCTACACGAGCTTTGGGATCCTGAATACCCTCGATGTCCACGGCATGGGC
>JAJRXO010000487.1 GCA_024276255.1 Chloroflexota bacterium
GGGGCCGGCATTGGCCATGGCCAGCAAACCGGGGCGATCAAAACGGGCTTCGGGATCGATTTCATCCGCAAAGGTGTAACCAGGGCCGCCGGTTCCTGTGCCGGAGGGATCGCCGCCCTGAGCCATGAAGCCATCGATAACGCGATGGAAGGTCGTGTTGTCGTAGAATCCCTGTCGGGCCAGGAAGATAAAGTTATTGACCGTGTTGGGCGCTTTGTCGGCAAAAAGCTCCACCACCACATCGCCTTTTTCGGTCTTGAACGTGGCGTTGTAAATCGTATTGGGATCAATCGTCATCGGTGGGGGACTGTCCCATTGCATGACACCGCTTTGCGCCTCACCACCTGCAGGGGCCGGGGTGGCCTCCGGCAGTGGGGTGTCGGTAGGAGGTACCGGCGTATCGGTGGGAGCTGTGGCTGTGGGAGTGGCACAGGCTGCAACCACCAATACAGTCATCAACAAACTGAGCAGTAAAAGCAGATTTCGGTTTTTCAAGATGTTCTTCTCGCAGAGGGAGTGGGAATGGATTCTGGTGGAAAACGATGTTCTAACCAGTAAATAAAGTACAGACCGCCGAACGCCAGACTGACAGCGATGGCGATACCTTCAAATAGCGAAGCTTGCGTCACAAAGATCGCAATCATACCAAATATTCCCCCCAGCAGATAAATCGTCATTACAGCTTCGCGGCGGGTGGCCCCCATGGCCACAACGCGATGCGAGAGATGATCCTTGCCGGGAGAATTAAACGGATTACGTCCCCGACGCAATCGGGAGACGATTACCAGGGTGGTATCGAGAATGGGGACGCCCATCACCAGCACCGGAATCAACCAGGTGACCGCGGGTACATTGCTGGGAAAACGCAATTTAATGCCAATGGCAGCCAGCACGAAACCGAGAAACAGGCTGCCGGTATCCCCCATGAAAATGCTGGCGGGATTGAAATTGTAAAACAGAAAACCAATACAGGCGCCAAGCATGGCCGCGGCCAGGGCGCCTACCAGATATTGCCCCGAAAGCGCAGCCAGCAGCACATAAAACCCGCTGGCCACAGCCGCCACACCCGCTGAAAGACCATCCATGTTATCGAGGAAGTTGACCGCATTGGTAATGAACAGAATCCATAGCAGGGTCAGCACAATGTTCAGGGCCGGGATGCTGAAAATTGAAACCTGCACCCCGGTCAGGATGAGCACACCGGTGGGAATGAGCTGTCCCAAAAGCTTGAGCCTGGCCGGCAGGGCGGTACGATCATCCCACAAACCCAAAAACGAAATGAATGTCGCACCCACGAAAATACCCACCACCTGATGTATATAAAAACGATCTCCCAACAGGATGAGGGTGAGAATAACGGCAGCGTATATCGCCAGCCCACCCAACAGGGGGGTAGGCTGGCTATGGCTTTTACGCTGACCGGGCCGATCGATCATTTCCGTACGCAGCGCCAACCGTCGCATCAGCGGCGTGGCGCCCAACGCCAGGCTCAACGCCGCCACAAAGATAAGGATCACCTGAATCAACATGGCTTAACCAGCTCCTATTTGCTGCTGAATCTGCTGAATGAGGGCATTGATCCCCCCCTGACTTGCTTCGGGCATCCGTTCTTTGGCGCGCTGGGCATATGTGAGGGCCTGCTGTAAGTCACCTGTTTGCTGATACAAGATAGCCAGGTTTTGCAGGGCGCTGACGTTATTGGCATCGATCGCCAGAACGTCGAGATTGGCGGCAATGGCTTCTTCGGTACGCCCCATCTGGGCCAGAACATAGCCCCGGCCGCTGTAACCCCGCACATCTTTCGGCGCCAGCTCGGTTGCACGGGTGTAGGCGTCAAGTGCGGCTTCCCAGTTTTGCTGCTGGCTTTCCAGTTGGGCCAGGCGCAAATAGGTGTCGTTGTATTCCGGGTCCAGCTCCAGTGAATGCTGCAGGCGTTCACGGGCTTTATCCAGCTCGCCCATCTGCATGTACACAGAGGCCCACTCGTTTTGCAGATGGGCCACATTGGGACTGAGTCGAGTGGCCTGGGCATAGGCCTCAGATGCTTTTTCCAGCCACTGGCGCCGGCGGGCTGGATCCTGCTCGCTGGCGGCACGGGTGGCATAATAGCGGGCAAGATTGGCGCTATGATCGGTGTTCAGCGGATTTAGATCACGGGCGTGCGTCAGCACCTGCTCCGCCCGATCGAAAATCGCCTGCTGCTGCACAGGATCGCTGGTGGCCCGCGCCTGTTCCAACAAGGCTCGCCCCCGGAATAATTGATAATGATCTTCATACGGCGCCAGATTGGAGGCCCGATCGTAAAAAATGAGCGAAGCCTGCCAGTTTCGCTGGGCGTCGGTGCTCTGTCCTAGCTTGAAGTAAATATCGGCCCTGACCAGATTCAGGTTGATCGGCACCAGCAGGATCATGATGGGTAGAACGACAAGGCTGGCTGCCCAGCGCGCCGGATTCGCAGGTAGGCTCCAACGAACGGCTTTGGAGCGCTGCTGCCAGTACAGGCCTAACGCCAGCAGCAATAGCGTAAATCCCAACCAGGTCCAAAAGGCGCTGATATGACCGACCACATGATCTGCCCGGGCTTCCAACGGCATGCTGGATGGCAGCGGAAGGAGTCGCCTGGCCTGCGCCAGGCCGTAGATCAACCAACCGCTCAGCGCCACCGCCACATAAACGCCGATGGCCGACGTTGCCTGGGCGCTCTCGTTCCTCTGCCCCGGCCGCCAGACTTCCCCCATCGCCAGTACCAGCCCCACCACCAGGCTGAACAACACCAGCCACAGGGCGCCCGGTCCGGCCACTGCCCGACCGGCCTGCAAATGCGTCGTCCACGAGCGGATAAACACAGTCAGTGTATTCTGCAGGCCTGCCTGATTGGAAACATAATCAAAATCAATCACCACGAGGATCAGCAA
>JAJRXO010000488.1 GCA_024276255.1 Chloroflexota bacterium
CAGAACATCCATCACACCATTTCACAGGACCAACCGTGAATCCAGAATTATTTCCGAAACCCGATTACCAATCTTTCATGGACAAATGGGGCCGAGAAAAAGCCCTGGACATGTTGAAGGAGATGCTGATCATCCGTTCTTTCGAAGAGAAAGCGGAAGAACTGTATTCCCTGGGCAAGGTCCATGGCACCATGCACCTGTCCATCGGCCAGGAGGCCTCGGCCGTGGGCGCTTCTCTGGCCTTACAAGACAGCGACTACTTATTGAACCATCACCGCGGACACGGCCATTGTCTGGCATGGGGCAGCGACGTCAATCGCATGATGGCTGAATTTCTCGGTAAGGAGAGTGGCTACTGCCGGGGGCGGGGCGGCTCCATGCACATCGCCAATGTCGAGGCAAACAACCTGGGCGCCAACGGGATTGTGGGCGGAGGGATTCCTATCGCCGTTGGCGTGGGGTTGAGCATCAAGTTGCGCAAGACGGATCAGGTCGTGATCGTCATGTTTGGCGACGGTGCGGCCAACGAAGGAGCCTTTCACGAATCATTGAATATGGCCAGCATCTGGCAACTGCCCGTCATCTACTACTGCGAGAACAATCAGTATGCCATGTCGATGGCCGTGCAACGTGCCATTAACATCGAACACATCAGCCAGCGAGCCTGCGCCTACGGCATCCCCGGCGTCACCGTGGATGGGAATGACCTGATAGCCGTATATGAGGTTGTGCAGAAGGCGGTCGACAGAGCGCGGGCTGGCGAGGGTCCCACATTGGTCGAGGCCGAAACATACCGTTGGCGGGGCCACTCCAAAAGCGATCGGCAGGCATACCGCACCCGCGAAGAAGTAAAGGCCTGGCAGAAAAAGGATCCCGTGCGCCGCTTTAGCCGCTGGCTGGACCTGGACGACGCGGAATTGGCGCAACTCACGACTGAGGCCAGAAAAATCATCGATGAGGCTGTGGCATTTGCAGAAGCCAGCCCCGAACCCAGCGTCGACGCACTCCTGGAGGGTGTTTATGCGTGAGCTCAGCTATGCAGAAGCGCTACGAGAATGTTTGCGGCAAACGATGGCCGCGGATCCTTCTGTCTTTATGATCGGAGAAGATATCGGCGTTTACGGCGGCGCGTTTGGCGTCAGCGCCGGGTTGCTGGCGGAATTCGGGGAAGAACGCATCATCGATACACCCATCTCCGAGGCCGGGATTGCCGGCGCCTGCATCGGGGCGGCGCTCACGGGCATGCGACCGGTGGGGGAGATCCAGTTTATGGATTTCGTTACCCTCAGTATGGAACAGCTCGTCTTGCAGGCGGCCAAGATACGCTATATGTTCGGCGGCAAAGCCAGGGTGCCGCTGGTGCTGCGTATGCCGGGCGGCTCCGGCACGGGCGCCGCGGCTCAGCACTCCCAGAGCCTGGAGAACTGGTTTGTGCATGTTCCCGGCCTGAAAGTCGTCATGCCCAGCAACCCCTACGATGCCAAGGGCCTGCTGCGGGCCGCCATCTACGACGACAATCCCGTCATCTTTGTCGAGCATAAACTCCTGTACAAGACCAAAGGCCATGTGCCAGAAGAACCCTATGAAGTACCACTGACGAAATCTCATGTCGTGCGCGAGGGAAACGATCTCACCATCGTCGCCACTTCCATCATGGTGCAGCGGGCCCTGCATGCCGCTGAGCAACTGGCGCAGGAAGACATTGATGTGGAGATCATCGATCCCCGCACACTCAAGCCGCTGGATACAGATCCGATCATCGCATCGGTCAAGAAAACCGGCCGCGCCCTTGTGGTGCATGAGGCGGTCAAGATCGGGGGCTTTGGCGGCGAAGTGGTATCCTGCATCGCCGAAAGTGAGGCGTTCGATTATCTGGAAGCGCCCATCCGGCGCCTGGCAGGTAAAGATGTGCCCATTCCATACAACCGCACGCTGGAATATCATGCCGTCCCCCAGGTGGAAGATGTTGTCAGCGAAGCGCAAAAGCTGGTGAGGGGAGAGTACTGATGGCGAAAGCAATCATCATGCCCAAATTCGGCTTCACGCAGGAAACAGCCGAGATCCTCAAATGGTTGGTGCCGCCCGGCAGCCCGGTCGAGGCAGGCGATCCCATTGCCGAGGTATCGACCGACAAGGTGGATATGGAAGTCGAGGCGCCCGTCTCAGGCATCCTCGACGGTATCCGCTACCAGGAGGGCGACACCGTGCCGGTGACAGCCGTTATCGCTTACATCCGACAGCCGGATGAAACACTGCCTCCCGACATCGAAGCAGAGGCCCCAACGCCGACCACCGATGCGAAAGCCCCGGCCGCCAATCAGCCGAAAGCCAGTGTGAGCACTGCATCCTCGCCCATCACACCGGTAGCAGCGCGCATCGCTGAGGAACATGGCATCGATGTCAGTACATTGCAGGGCAGCGGCCCGGGAGGACGTATCACCCGCAAGGATGTTGAGGCAAGTCTGGAACAAGGCAAGATACGAGCTGCCCCCGCCGCCCGGCGCCTGGCCCGGGAGTACGGCATGGAACTGTCAAACATCAGTGGCACAGGGCCTCGGGGACGAATTCAATCGTGGGATGTGCAGGCCGCCAGGGAACCCGGGGAATCAGGGCGTGCCACCCCCGCGGCCGATGTAGCCGAGATC